>JAYVNZ010000138.1:0-6962 GCA_043758185.1 Gemmatimonadaceae bacterium
GAAGGAAGGGGGCGACGCGCCAGCGACGCGAGTCGTCGCGACGTATCTGCCTCATCGCAGTTCGACAGGTAGGCAAGCAACGCATCCGCCAGCGCATCACCGCGCGGGTAGCGGTCATCCGCCGACTTCTCGAGGCACTGCATCACCACCGCGACCAGCGCGGGCGGCAGCCGTGAATCCACCTCTGCCAGATCCACCGGCTTCTCGTGCACATGCTTGTAGCCCACGGAAAAGGCATCCGCACCGTCGAATGGCGGAAACCCGACAAGACCCTCGTACATCACCACACCGAGTGCGTAGAGATCACTCCGCCCGTCCACGAGCTTTCCCATGGCCTGCTCCGGGCTCATGTAGTGCGGCGTGCCCATGGCCCGCCCGCTTGCCGTGAGCCGCCCATGGAAGCGCGCCGTCGCAATGCCGAAGTCCGTGATCAGCGCATTGCCATCCTCGTCGAAGAGGATGTTGTCCGGCTTCACGTCGCGATGCACCACGCCGCGCCGGTGCGCATGATCCAGCCCCACCGCTACCTGGGCCGCCGCGGCCGCGAGCACCACCGGCGACATCGCACGATCCTTCTGCACGCGGTCCGCCAGCGAACCGCCACCGAGATACGGCATCACGATGTACACCGTCTCGCCCGAGCGCCCGAAATCCAGCAGCGGACAGATGAATGGATGCACGAGCTGCGCGGCCGCCTCGGCCTCGCGGCGGAATCGTTCCGCCATCTCCGCATCACGTGCGAGGTGCGCATGCAGCACCTTCACCACCACATCGCGGCCCAATGGCATCTGCTCGGCGCGGTACACCGTGGCCATCCCGCCGCCGCCCAGCCGCTTCATGATTCGATAGCGGCTGCCCGTGGCACGGCGCAGCGCGCTGATCTCGTCGTCGGGTTTCTCGGCCGGCGTTCCAGCCACCGCGGGAAGTGCCGTCGTGCACCGGCCGCACGCCGCGGCATGCGCCCGGTTCCACGTTCCGCAGTCGGGACAGAACACCTTCAGGCCCCGAGCTGCATCTGCACGAAGTCGAACGGCGGCCATGGGCCCGACACATCCACCCGCACGCCGAGCGCCAGACGGGATTGCGCATCCACCTCGTCAACGAACTTCTTCCACAGATCCTGCTCGATCAGGAACGCGGCGCTCGATATCGCGCCCGGTGTTCGCTCGGCACGGAGTGGAAGCGTCGCGACAGCCGCGCGCCGCAGGGCACGGATCACCTCGGCCGCACTGGCAGTGATATCCACGTCAGCGGCCTGCGCCTCTCGCGCAGCCGACCGCGACACGTGCACGCGCGCGGCAATCCTGTTGTCCACGAAGCTGAACGCCTCGGTGAGCGCGCCGTAATGCAGCTCGAGCCAGCGCTCTACCGTCTCGGACGACCGGAACACCACCCCTGCCGGAGCGGGCAGTACGGGACCACTGGCTGCATAGGCGGTCACAACGCTGTTCAGCCGCGCAATCGCCGCTTCGTCCAGCTCGGGTGCGTGATACTCGGCCTCCCCGCAGATGGCAGCCAGATCGCGAACGACAATTGTCTTGACGTCAGTCACCTTCACGTGCGCAATGTGCGCATCGTTCACGGTCACGCCGAACAGGTTCAGGGCCACGCGTCGACTCCGCTTGCAGTTGCCCGGAAGATACGAGGCCCCGCGCATCGCGGACAGTCGGCCGGTCCGCGAGGGCGCGGTCCAGCCACGCTAGAGCAGCGCCCGCATGTGCCGCACGCATGCCACCCCGAGGCGGTCTGGCGCATAGCCGCCCTCCAGCGCACTCACCAGGCGGCCGCTACACCACTGCTCCGCGCGCGATACCAGCTCACCGGTCAAGCGGTCGAAATCCTCCTGCTCGAGCGTGAAGTTGCCCAGCGGATCTCCTGCCATGGAGTCGAAGCCCGCCGAGAGCAGCACGATGTCGGGCGTGAACCCCTCGGTCGCAGCATCGATGCCGCCGAGCAGGGCGTCCACGTAGTCCTGCGCGGGCAGGCCACCGGGACGTGGCACGTTCCAGACGTTGCCGTGTGGCCCGCGGTCGTGCGCGGCTCCCGTACCCGGGTACCAGGGCCATTGATGCATCGAGACGAAGTGGATATCTGGTGTGTGTTCCACCAGCGCCTGCGTTCCGTTGCCATGATGCACGTCCCAATCGACGATCAGCACACGCTCGGCAGCATGGCGGGCGCGAGCATAATGCGCCCCGACGCCAACGTTGCCGAAGAGGCAGAATCCCATTGCACTCGCATGGAGCGCGTGGTGACCGGGAGGGCGAACCGCGCAGAAGCTTCGCTGTGGACCGTCGCCGAATGCCAGGTCGATTCCGTCCAGCACCGCGCCCGTGCCGGCGGTGGCAGCGAGCCACGATCCGGGACTCGCGACCGTGTCGGCGTCGAGCCGTCCTCCTCCTGCCTCGACGATTGCCTCCACTGATTCGACGTAGGCGCGATCGTGCGCGAGCACGAGCTCGTCGACGGTGGCGTGACGCGACTCCCGGTGGTCGAGCTGGTGGTACAGCTCCATGTCGTCACGCAGTGCCCGCGGGATCGCGCGCAGGCGCCCCACGTGCTCTGGGTGCCCCCACCCGGTATCGTGACTGCCGCAGTCGGCGTTCGAGATGTAAGCGACGCTATTCATGTTGCTCCACGAAAGCGACGCGACGCCGTCTCGGCAAGGAGACAACTCGCGATGAGGATGAGGAGGAGCAGTGGCAGCGCATCGCGATCGCGCTGCACCCGCGTAGCAGCCGCGGCGACTGGACCACCCAACGCCGACACGAGCGATGCAAGCGGCGCCGCATCGCTTCCAGACGGCTGGGCGGTGACCCGTTCGCGCGCCACGGAGCCTGCAGCGCCCGACCACCACGCGCGGTGCGCCGGTAACCCACTCGCGCCACCCAGCATGCGCCAGCGCCAGCTTTCGTCATAGCCCACGGCCAGCACCCTGCCCATGCCGGCGCGGCGGGCAACGAGCGCCGCACCCGCAGGCTGGCGATCGAGTGTCATGGCGTCCGCGCGCGTCAGCGTCACGGGGCGCAAGGGCAGGTCGCGCGGACGGACGGAATCACCCGCCAGCAGTATGCGGCCGGGCAGCCGGCTGCCCGCGCGACCCGGCACGAGCGTACGAATGGACTCGAGGTCGAGCGCCTCACCACTCGCGACGAGGCCGCCCCCTTCGGCGACGAACCGCGCAATGGCCGCCCCGTATGCCGACGCGGACGAATCGAGTGCGACCACCACGTCATAGCGCGAGGTGTCGAGCGGAAGCACGCCGTCATCGCGCACCGCCACGCCCGGTGCCACCGGGAGACTCGCACGCACCTGCCACCCGGCTTCGTCAAGCGCAGACATCACGAACTTTCCTTCCCAGTCTGCACGGCCGAGTACGAGCACGGCGCCGGGTGAGGGTTGTCGTCCTGAGCGAAGCGAAGGACCTGCTCCCGGCACTCCCAAGAGCAGGTCCTTCGCGTCGCTCAGGACGACAGCGGAAAATGCACCCTGTTGTACCCGAACGCTTCCCACAATGGTAGCGACATCAATCGTCGCTCCCCCCGTCGCGCGTACCGTGTCGATCAGGCCTGCCGAATCGGCGAGTGCGAGCGCCGCGCTGTCCTCAGCCACCACGAGCACGCGTGATCGCGCATCGGGCTCGCGCCCGCGGACCACCTCGATCGCCAGTGCAGGCGGCAGGTCGTGCCACCGGACCAGCATCCCGGCGCGCCGCGAGGCAACGAGCATGTCGCGATCGGCCCGCGTCGGCATGACGTCGATTGCAACATCCACCGTGGTGACCCTGGGGTCTGCAACCACGCCACCCAGTTCCCGACCCAGCGCGGACGCTGCGACTGTGCGCGTCAGTGACGACGCCGTTGCCGGTTGGACGCTCCGCCAGAGTGCCGTCGCCAGCGCGACGACGAGCGCGCCGCGGAGCGCCCACTCCACCGGTACGCGGAGCTCAGCGCGTGAGGGCATACACCACGAGGTTCACCGCGAAGCGCGTGTTGTCCACCGACAGGAACCGCTTGTTCTCCGGATGGTAATTCCACTCCGAGCTGTAATCCTTGCTGCTGTAAAGCAGCACGAGATGACCATCGCGCTCCACACCGGACAGCGTCTTGTGTACCAGGTTGTCGCCCCACCCATTCAACTCGTGACTCGTAGTGGGCGGCCCGTCCTCGAACACGAAGAACGACTTGTAGAGCGCGTGGGTGCCAGGCAGTGGCTTGAGCGCGCCGTAGGTGCGCGCGAGTTCCTCGGTGGCCGTCTTGTGGAAGGTGCCGTCGATGTCATGGTTGTGGTCATCGACGAAGAGCATGCCGCCGCGCTCCGCGTACCGGCGCAGGTTGGCGCGCTCCTCCGCGCTGAACCGCACGGGCAGGTGACCGGTCATGTAGATGAGCGGATAGCGGAACAATGCTGGCGACGCGAGGGGCACGATCACACCGGACGGCGCCACCTGGATGGACGTATACCGCGCGATCGTGTCTATGACATTCGCGGGCACGAGCGGCGCACTGTCCCAGTCACCGGAGTCGTACTGCGCCGTGGCGAACACGAATTCGCTCACGGCACACCCAGCCATGGCGCAATGCCGGCGCGCACTGCAGGCACGCCACCCAGCGCACGACGCACTCGGGCCCACGCGAGCGGAATGCCGGCGGTATCGCGGCGGCGCAGCACGCGCGCCGCATCATCGAGCGCCAATGCCAGCGCCGGCGAGTCGCCAAGCGCGTCGACGCGCATGACCAGCAGCGAGTCCGCCGCGGCGTCGGGATTGCGCGCAATGAGCGCCGTGACCCGCTCGAAGGTCGCGCTGCGCCGCCGCACCACGGGATCGACAACCGAGCGAGGCTCGCGGATGGATGCTACCCCCTTGTCCTTGCCGGACAAGCGCGCCTTCGCAACATCCACGATCACCGCACTGGGCCTCCCGCGCAGGTAGATACGCTCGGCCTGCCGCGCACGCTGGATGGCCGCGAGTGCAACGCGCATCGGTGGCAGCGCCATCTGTGGATCGCCAACCTCGAGCGCGCGACCAGCGTCCCACATGGCGTTGAATGCCTCCAGCAGCGACTTGTTGATGGAGACGATGGGGGTCTCGTCACCCTCCACGTCCATCACCGACCCGGCGCCCGCACCGGTGACGGCGTCCGCGCGCTTCAGGACCTCCTCCGGCGTGAGCTTGCCTGGCTGCGGTGTATCCGACCCCTCCTCCGAAAGGGGATCCGCACCGAGACGCTGGAACACGACATCGCCCACACGCTTCCGCAGCTTGCGCTGGTCGTCCGCGATGCGCTGCGATTCGCGCACGAGCGCAGGACGATCGAGCACGCGCATCTTCTTCACCAATGCCTGTGTGAGGTCAATGAGCATGCGCTGGCTCAGCAACTGCCCCTCGGCCTCCGGAAGTGGTGCCGCATCCACGGACACGGAGTCGTACTCGTCCGCACGCGCCACACGCAGCGAGCGCGTGTCCGAGCTGCCCGTGCCGGGCCCGCTCACGGTGTTGGCGTCGCGCGCGACAGCGCGCAGCTGGAGGATGTCGCCGGGCTTGAGTGCAAGCGAATCCAGCGACACGCGCGACTCCAGCACGCCGTCAGTGCGGCGAGCGAACGCCGTGCGGCCGAGCGTGGTGGTGCGAAAGGCGAAGTTCTCCCCTGTGCCGGAGCTGACGACCAACTCGAACGCCGCATCGCGCAGCCCGATGTCGTCCCGCACCTGCGCGCGCAGCGGGTACGTGCCCGTCGCACGCCGCACGATGGTGTCATGCGCAGGCACCAGCAGGGTGACCACGGGAGCCGCATCCGCGATGGGTGCAAGCACGATCAGCCTGCTCCGTCCCGCGTCGGAGTGCAGGCGAACCATGGCCGGCCGCGCAGGCATCACGAGCACGACACTCCACCCACTGTCCCGCTGCGCCACGCTGCGCGCCGCCGAGTCCGCGGTCAGCGTCACGCGTGACGCATCACCCTCACCGCTGATGGTGACCATGCTGCCCACGAGCGCATCGATATTCGTTGGATCATCCCTGCGCGTGGGTGCCGTGTTCGCGTACGGAGGAGGACTGACTTCCACGTGAACGGTTGCGAGCACGTCAACGGTTCGCACTCCGCGCGTGGTACCCATCGCGGCCGACGCACCATGTCTCGCGATGCGACGAGCAGCAGTGGGGATCCACCATCCAGCGGCCACGACAATCGCCGCAACAATCACCGGCGCCACCAGCGAGCGCACCACCGCCCGGCGTGCTCGCGTCCACCACACGGTGCCGAGTGCCTGCGCGTCCAGCGAGGGCGACACAATGCCGTCGGCTACCGTCACCAGTGCATAGCGCAGTCCCGGATTTCGCTCCTCCACCCAGAGCGCGATCCGCGAGAGGGAGCGCAACGCCGTCACCCGTGAGCCCACGACGACGAACGCGCCCACGCCCGCGAATATCGCAACAGCGACTGACCAGCTCGACAACGCGAAGACCTGCGCCACGGCCATCAGCGCCACCACGATGCTCACCGCGTAGAGCACGGCGCGGATGCCGAGTACCATCACCATGGTGCGCTGCAGCGATTGCAGGTGCCTCTGCGCGATCATGCCGCCTCCGCTGCAGGCCGCGCGCGCACGACAAGCTCCGCCAGGGCGAACACCAGCGCCGCGGCGAGCAGCCACCGAACGGGCGGAGCAGGCTCCGCACCTGCCGCGCGCAACACACTCGCGGCCGCCGCTTGGCTGCCCGTTCCGGCAAGTCGCGCTACGGCAGTCGAACTGGCGACGACGTCTGCGGTCTCGAATCCGCACGGCGCCAGCAGCCCGCGGACGATGCGCTGAAAGGGTGGATGCAGCGCGATGTCGCCAGCCCTGGGAATCATGATGCCCACACTGCGCATGCAGCCCGATCCCACCCTGTGCTCCTCCGCGGCAGGTGTGCCATCTGCCCATCGTGCGAGCACGCGACCCGCCTGTCCCATGGCTACGCG
>JAYVNZ010000139.1:0-1617 GCA_043758185.1 Gemmatimonadaceae bacterium
AACGCGCCGGATGCCCGGCGCGCGCTGTCCGATCCTGCCGCGCTCGAAGCGGTGGCCGGCGGCACGATGCACAGTTGGTTTACCGGGTACCAGGGCATGATGGGCGGAGGTCCACTCTCGACGATGGCCGATGCCTACTCGTCGTCGTGGAACAACTACTTCATGCTGTACATCAACAGCCAGGATGCGGACGGGTCACGCAACTCGCGCCCATGGAAGAACGAGCCGGGCGCAAGGGAACGCGCGCACCTCGAGTGGTACTGGACCGCGTACTACGGTGTGGCGTCGTCCGCCAGTGATGTGCTGAAGGCGATCCGGGTGGACAAGGTCGTCATCAACAACGCGTCCGACACGAAGCGCGCGGAGACAATCGCGGCGTTCATGAACGGCGCGGCGCACTCGGGCATCTCGATGAACTACAACAAGGGCTACATCATCGACGAAACCGTGGACATCACGAAACTCGAGTACTCCAATCGCAAGCAGATGCGCGACGCCGCCGTGGCCAAGCTCGACGCGGCAATTGCCCTCGCGAATGCCAATACGTTCACCACGTTGCCGGCATGGACGAACGGGAGAAGTTACACGAACAAGCAAATCGCGCAGATCGCCAATACGATGGCGGCAATGACCCTCGCGTACTATCCGCGCGATGCGGCAGAGAATGCCACGGAGGTGGATTGGAACAAGGTTGCGGGGTATGCATCAAAGGGAATGTCGACCGGCACTCCGTTCGATTTCGTTTTTGTCCTCGATGGATGCACGAACTGGTGTGACGAAATCAAGTCATACTGGTTCGGCGACATCACGACCGGTGTCGTCCACACGCGTGTGGCGAACCTGCTCGACCCCGTGACGCAGAAGGACCCATACTGTGGATCGGTCGGTACTGCCACGTGCGCCCCCGGACGCGCTGGCAATCCTCAACCGAACTCCCCGGACAAGCGTCTCGGTGACGGTACCTTCGGTGATGCAGGTCTGGTGGACGACTACGGAACGATTCCCATCACTGCCTCCAGCAAGCCAGGCACCGACTTCGCCTACATTGCCTACGAGCTTTTCAGCTCGTCCCGCGGCCAGTATCACCAGTCGAACATCGTGCAGATTCGGTACGATCTGAGCAAGAATCAGGATCCAACCGGCATCGTCGGCGGTTTTGGTCCCGTACCAGTCATGTCCCCTGCGCAGAACGACCTGATCTGGGCAGAAGCGCTGATTCGGGGCCCGACGCCGAACCTGGCGCTCGCTGCCACGCTGATCAACAACACTCGCGTCACGCGCGGTGGACTTCCGCCCGCGACTGCCGCAGCCGGGGTCGCAGGCCTGCTCACCATGCTACAGTACGAGCAGGATGTGGAATTGCTGGGACTCGGCGCGACGCCGTTCTACAACCGTCGTCGCCTTCCGAACTGCGTGCAGACACCGGGCGGACCGTGCGTGGGTGGATTGCGCGCCGGTACGCCGCACGAAATGCCGGTGCCGGCCAAGGAACTCGGCGTGAAGAGCGAGCCGCTCTACACGTACGGCGGTGCGACCAACCCCCTCAACTCACCGAAGCCGTAGTTCGTGAGTCCGGAGCGTTCTTCTTGCGGCTCTGGTCGCTAAGGAACAGGAGGG
>JAYVNZ010000140.1:0-5741 GCA_043758185.1 Gemmatimonadaceae bacterium
TGTCGGATCGTCGCAGGTGGCTCTGGTGACTCCGTTTCGACAGCGCGAGGAATTAACCCACGCGAAGTCCGGAGGCCAGCCCAGTCATAACTTCTATGCGACCATACGTATCACTTGCGTGACTGTATATACACGTGTATAGTCCGTAAGTGCGCTTCACCTGGGATCCCGGGAAGAGTGAGCGGAACCTGGCCGATCGCGACTTTGACTTCGCATTTGCCGCCGTCATGTTCTCCGCCCCAACTCTCGAGCGTACCGACACGCGCCAGGACTATGGCGAGGTTCGGCGGATCGCCATCGGCGAACCGACGGTATCCTCCTCACCGTGGTCTACACCGATCGGGCTGAGGCTGGCGACGTCGTCCGACGAATCATTTCGGCCCGAGTGAGTAGTCGTCGTGAGCGCCAAGCGTATAGGAAAGTCTTCCCTACCTAAGAACGCCCCCTCTCAGGGCCGCGCGAATCTCGCGAAGCTCCGCCGGGTCACCGAAGCCGAGCTGCAGCGGTCGTCACCCCTGGAACTCCGCGAGTTGCCGCAGGACTTCTGGGATGCCGCGGTTCCGACATTGCCAGCTGCCAAGGTGCCCATCTCGTTGCGGGTGGATGTCGATGTGCTCAAGTTCTTCCGGGACGCTGGGCCGCGGTACCAATCACGGATGAATGCGGTGCTCCGTTCCTACATGGAGCGTACGGCGGCGGCGCCCAAGCGGGCAAAGCGGCGCGGGATCGCATAACGTGCCTGAACCCTTTGGAAGCTCGCTGCGCACGCATTTTGTTGGATTTCCTCGCAGCTTGGCTATGGCGTTGATATGACTGGGCTAATGTCAGAAGTCCGATCCTCCATCGATCACCCACAGCCTACGACCCCAACGAACCGCCTGAAGGCGCACTACACCCGACTCGGTTCAGTCACCTTTGCGAGGCCCCTCCCCGGGGCCCCGTGCAAGATTGTGGTGTACTGTCGTGTCATTGCCTTGGCACGAGTTTGTGCTCCTGCCCCGTGAGGTCGGTAGGGGTGGCGCCACTCTATCAGAACTTGTAGACAGTGAGACTCAGGAAGTAGAAAGCGCCGTCCACCTGCCGGATACGAAAATGGTGACCTCCCGCGGAAAGCACGCTGAAGTGGGATTGGAGGATGGTCCCGCTGAAAGGCAGAACTCCAAAGGAGCTGCTGTCGATGAAGCATTCCACCTTGGAGGTCGCGCTGAGCGGATCACTCCTGAGTTGTACAACGCAGGCGTACTCCCCTGCAGTGGCGGCGTCGAAATGACAGTTGATGCGCCCGGTCGCGGTCTGGCCTGAGCCCCACGTCGAATACCCGCTGTGAGAGAACCAGGCGTAACAGTTGCTCGCCGAGCGCTTCATGTCGCTCACGAAATCGAAAAGGTCGCAGTCCCAGAGGTCCAGAAACCTCGCGTTGCCGCTCTTGTTGCAAACGCTGAAATAGCCGACCTGCGTCCCCGTGTCCCATCCGGCAACTGTGGCTGCCTTGGGAATCCGCGCGACGATTGTTTCGTAGTCGCGTGCCTGCTTGAACGCCCGGACGATCTGGGAGGTCGTTGGCTTCGCATTCAGCCGTGGAGTGGGCGCCGGTCGGCGCTCCGACTTCGGAACCCTCCTGGATTCGACGATCTTCATCCGGAAACGCTTATCTACTGGCATCGTACTCTCCTCCATGTCGTGATGCGTGGGCGAGCCACGTTTGCGCCAGCGTGAGTGGCAGGGCGACCACCGGACACTGGGTCATGGCCGAAGCTCCGACAAAATTCGGATTCCCAACGTCCTGAACTCCCCGGGCAGCCGGCCCAACAGAAACTGCTCGATGCTGCACAGGGAATCGGCAAGAACTCCCTCCGGGGTCTGAACGTAGCCTTTGTATACTCGGGTGCTTCCGCCGCTGTCGTATGTGAAGCCTCGGTATCCGAGCGGAGGAGGCTGAGGCGCCGCGGTGACGCTCGGTCGAAGTGATGACTGAAGGCGCCGGAGTTTGCCAGCGTCATCGTCGTCGAGCTCCAATCGCGGGTTCGGTCTCCCGCTGAAAATATCCAGCTCGACAATCATGCGCCTCCGTCGTGTCTCGGTCGTCCCGGGCTCTAATTGATCACCACCGATTTTCCTGCGTAGAAGTACCCGCAGAACTGCGTGTATCCTCCGCGATTGCACGTCTCGGGGTTCGCGATCACGACGTTGCTGTTATCCACGTTGCGCGCCGCGGTGCCGCCCGGCTTGTGACCCCAGAATCCGCCGCGCTGGTGGCGATACCAGTGGTAATCATGGCCCGGGTCGATCACGAGCGCCATGAGCCGCCGCGGCCACTCGGTTACGGGCAGGCAGTCGCACCGCTTCTTCAGTCCGTCCGCCATTGCCGCTGCGGTGACGGTGTTGCACGCCATGATGCTCGTCATCGCGCCATGTGCCCGGCCCGGCTGCGCGAAGGTATTCGTTCGCCAGTTCCGCCCGTAGTTGTAGCAGTTGTTGTGAGGCTGCACCGACGGCGTGTTCCAGAAGCCGGGATTGAACTGGCTCACTTCGTACTGGCACTGCGCGCATTTCTCGTCGTCGATCGTGGTGCGCAGTGGACTGGAGAGAGGACGCGGCGGCTTGCGTGGCCTCGGCTTCGGTGGGTCTGCCAGGAAGCGCTCCATCCGCTCGAGCGTCAGATCCCGCATCTCTCGCGTGAGCGGTGTGAGCGCGTGTTCCAGCAGCGTCACGCCACCGACGCCGACGGGCATGCTCCGGATGAGGTTGCGCGCCAACGTGCCCGATGCCTCCAGGTCCTTCGTCGCCGTCGAGGCGAGGGCGAACTGCTTCGGTACCCCTCGCCGCGCCGGCTCGTCGTCCGCCAGCACTTCCACGCGTACCTCGCGATATCCGAGCCCCGTGAACCCGGCGCCCGGCCGGGCAGTGACTCCCGCTGCCGACGCCACGGCGCCGAGGAATTGCTCCGTGGCGTCCGCATCCGTCATCATCCAGACCGGATTCGGGCGACCGGAAAAGATATCGATCTCGATTCGCAGCACGGGCTCACCTCGCGGGAGGACGGTCGTATCGACCTGCAGGAGCGTTCACGCTACACCCACCCAAGGGCGACGGCCAACGTGACGCTGAGAGAAATCTCAGATTCGAGGCAGCGGCGAGCCGGAATTCAGTATTGTATTGGCGTGATGACTGACGCGCTGCTGTCCACCAGTGCACACTCGGCCCCAGAGAGGTCATGATGCCGAACCCCAACGCGATCGTATCCCACGTTCTCGGTGTCGCGCCGCCGTCCGACCGGCCCGGTGCGGACGAGCGGGGCCTCACGGTCGATCTGGAAGAGGGCCGCATCGTTCGCCTCGACCCGGCCGACAAGCGGGCCGGCGGATTCGCACGCGTCCTCGACGGACTGCGTGAGCTTCGCAAACCGGTCTACCTCGAGGTCGATCCGGCGACCTCCACGATCACGCGACTGCTCATCCCGCACCTCGGGCGAGTGCACGCAGTCCGGCCGGTCGACGACGGTGTCCTGGCCGTCGAGCTGGAGCAGTCGCAGGCTCGACACCTGCTGCGCCGCACCACGCCGGACGCCGCCGAGTCGGAACGGGCGCTCCGTGAAGCTCTGCGCACGAACGCGCCGGTCGTCGTCACGGAGACGGATGCCCACGAGATCATCGACGTACGTGCGTACAAGCCCCTTCCCGACGGGCTGCCCCATTTTCCCCCTTTTCCCCGGCCTGAGGTCCCACCGTTCACACCGTGGTCCCTGGACTGGATCCGGCATCGGCTCTGGTGGTGCTGGCGCTGGTGCTGGTGGCCGTGGTGGTGGTTCCGGTGCTGCCTGTCCTCGACGCGGGCACAGGTGGTGTTCAACGCGATGAGCGCGACGAGCTGCGCGCCGCTCACCGTGCTGCCGCCGTGCATTCCCTTCCTCTATCCGGACGACGGCTGCTGGGGCCGCGCCAGCGAGATGTGCCGGCTGATGATCGCCATGGGCCTGCACCCGAAGAAGGTGTGGATCCAGGGCGGGCTGCACGTATTGACGAAGAACAATCCGAACTGCGAGGTCTACTGGGGCTGGCATGTGGCGCCGACGCTGTGCGTGCGGGGGCCGAGGTTCTGGCAGTCGCGGGAGATGGTGATCGATCCGGCGCTCTTCACTACGCCAGTGACGCAGGGAACGTGGAAGGGCGTCCAGGGCGACCCGAGCGCAACGCTGACGCCGAGTGCGGCGTCGATCTTCTACCTGTGGGGGAGCGTCACGGATCCCGGGTACGTGCAGACGAACCAGGTGCTGGCGACGTACCGGCTCCAGCTGCTGAACCGCTCGATCCAGGTCGGTCCGCCGCCCTACGCGAACTGTCCGTAGGGCGCGCGCTCGGCGCCTGGTACTCATCACGGACACGACGGAGTCTTTGCGCAGACATACACCGGGGCTCGAGGGCGAACCCGACCCACGATCCGCGTCCGGGGTCTCGCTGAATCGTCCCGCACGCTACATCTTGGGTGGATCGTCGTTCGTCTTCTCCTGCTCGAAGGAGATGGTGATGCCCAAGGGACCTGGCGAGTAGCGCCGTGTTCAAGGCACCGGCACCCTTTGCACCCTATTCCAACACCGACGGAGACGGCACCCGACTCGGCGCGGGAAGCGGCGTGCGCGCCGAACGGTCTACGGCGTCCATTGTGGTGCTCAGTCGCGACGTCGCATTCGTGCACACCCATCTGGGGTCCGTCGCCGACGATCGGACGCAACTCGTGACGCGCGTCGACTGGAGCATCGACGGCCGAGATCGGGATGGTCCGATGGATCTGCCCGATATCGTGGTGATCGACGCCGCGTCCCTGCCCGACGGCATGCTTCAGCTCCGGCGGGTGCGGCGGCGGTGGCGGTCCACGGCGATCCTCGTCGCGAACGCGCTGGACGAGCACGAGTGCCAGCAATTCATCGACGAAGGCGCGGACGACGCCTGCGCCGAAAGCTCATGCATGCTTCTCACGCGGCTGCAGGCCCTGGCACGCCGTGCGCGGGCGCTCAACGGTGATCTTCGCGTCGCACTGGGTGACGTGGTCATCGACCGCGAGCATCGCCGCGCCTGGTGCGCGGGTACGCCCGTGAAGCTCACCCCGCGCGAATTCGAACTGCTGCTCGTGCTCTTCGAGCATGCGCCGGACGCGGTCGAGAAGCATCAGATCGCCGCGGCCCTCTGGGCGAGTGGCCGAGACAGGACGACGAACGCGATCGAAGTCTATATCGGCTATCTTCGGCGCAAGCTGCGGCGGAGCGCCTGCCTCGAGCTCCAGACGCAGCGCAACCACGGTTACGCGCTAGTCTATCATGAGGCGGTGGACGCCTCGCGCGAGCGCTGAGCCCTCCGGTTCGGTCGGATGCCCTCAGCCGTGCAGCATCCCAAACGGCTGCCGTGACGGAGCGATCATGCCGCGCTGTGGTGGACGCTCTTCATTCGGGCTGACTCTCGCTTGGTCACGGCTCGTCGTCCATGCAGATGGTGTTCGTGTCATTGCTCACCTCCTCGATGAGGTGTTGCGACGACCGGTTGAATCCACCCGGTACATGGGCACGGCTTTGGGTGCGAGCTGGCGGAGCTCGGCGTCCGAAGGTGCGTTGCAGCAGTCGGGCGATCCACAGATGGCGCGCTCCGCTCGCTATCATGAAAGCACGCGCCGCCCAACGTGGCGTTGGATGACTACAACGGTTGAACATGAAAGGATTCCGCAGCAACCCTCTGATCATCGCGGCCGTGGTG
>JAYVNZ010000141.1:0-12679 GCA_043758185.1 Gemmatimonadaceae bacterium
CCCCCCTGGCGACTTGCGCGATGCCAGCGCCTCCGTCATTGGGCGAGTTGATGTACAACTGACGGAGATTCGTGGCGCGTCGCAGCCGCTGATCCTGCAGGCAGCCTTCGCGGGGCCGTCCTACGGAAACCCCGGCCCACTGCTGGGGCACGTGCGACGCGCCCGCCTGCTCACCGGTTCTGGAGAGGTGTTGCGCGATTTTGCCGTCGAACCCGGGAATACACTGCTGTTCATACTGGTCCAGACGGAATTCGTGCAGGATGCCGCAGCGTTTCAGGCACTGCGGAGTGAGTTCATTGCGGGTCGCGTGTCCGTTGAACTGAACACGGACCTGCAGGGACTCGAACAGCTGCGCGTTGCGCTCCCGTTGAAATCTGCTGGGAACTGGGAGCGAGCGCGCTGCACGTAATAGCACAGGTCGGGCGTTTTGGCCCGGCGCGTGCCCGAGGGGCGTGGGCGCGTGTTCATTTCGTATGCCTGATCTTCGCGTCGGCCCACTGGAGGAAGTACTTCACGTTCGGTGCGTCCGTGTGTCCACCATCATGCTGCCGCCATGCGAGCGCACCATCGAGCAGGCCCGTGTTCACAGGCGGCATCGGCACGGTGCGGTAATCGCTCGAGAGGCCGAGCGCTGGTGCGCCGAGCAGCGTGAATGCAGGCTGCGCGGCGATCGCCGCCATCCAGCTTCCCTTCTGGTCGAGCCACTTCGCGTCGCCTTTCTCCGGAATTCCGTAACTGATGAACACGAGCCGAGGTGCGCACAGCGCAATCAACTCGTGGGAGTCCACGGGAAGCGCGTTCGCGGTCATGGAGCCGAATGTGGCGTCAGCTGCGCCATACTTCAGGTAGTTGCCGGCCATCCAGTAGTACTCGCCACCCGTGAGGCTTTCCACGGCCTCGCCCCAGTTGCGCCGGTGCAGCGTAGCGCCCCCCTTGCCCGACGAGCCGATGAGCCCCATCGCGAATCGCGGCTCGAACGCGAGTGTCACCAATGCCGCCTTGCCGTAGCGTGACACGCCCTCGATGCCCACGTGCTTGGCATCGATCGACGAATCCGTTGCGAGCCAGTCAAGGCCACGCGCGGCGCCCCAGGCCCAGGCGCGCAGCGCGCCCCACTGCTCCGGTGTCCGAGGCCTTCCCTTGTTGACCAGGCCGATGATACCCCGCGTCAGTCCAGCCCCATTGTCGGCCTGGATGCTCGCTGGATCGATGATCGCGTAGCCCCACCCGTCCGCGATGAGCTGCTGCGCCGTGGGTGGATCGGCCTGCGTCCCGGAGGGCGACGCACCGAAGCCAAGCACTCCGGCATTGGCGCGCGTCACAGGGGCGTAGGCCGGATACCGGTCGAAGATCGCCCTGGTCGACGGATCGCTCTTCTCGAGCAGCGCCTTGAACGCGGCATTGAGGTGAGCGAGCGACGCGTCGTCAGGCTGCGCGGGCGCGGGAAGCACCGCGCGCCCGAACATCATGAGCAGCGGAACCGGTCCCTTTGCGTTGGCGGGCACCACGACGGTCATCGCGATGTCGACGTCGATGGCAGGGTACGCGGAGTTGTCCACGTGGCCGATGAGCTGCGTGGCGAGGACCGGCGTGACGCCGACGAACTCGCGTTCACGAACGGCGATCGTCCAGCTCACCGTCGGGATGTCGCGCGGCAGTCGCCCGTACACTTCGCGCTCCATGTCCTCCACGATCTCCGCGCGGCGCAGTGGCCACTCCGCCGCCGTCGAGACACGTGCCCCGTTCCTGCGCACGAGGACGTCGGGAAGCACAGGGAATGGATTCGCGAGTGCCTCGTCGTAGTTCGCGTGGTCCGGCGCGGCCTCATTGCCGCTCGGCCCCGGACGAAGCGCGCGAATACCCAGCTGCGCCATCATCTCGCGATGATCCTGCTCAGCGGTGCGCGCGGCGGGCGGCTGGGCAGGAAGGTGGGGAGCCAGTGCCACGAGTGGCACAAGTGCCAGATACAGCGTGAGTCCAGCACTGCGTAGGTTCGCCCTGGCAACGTGACTGTACATAAACTGGCTCCGCGCCATCGGTGAGCTGGGGTTGTGGAACTGAGCAATGCGAAGGACCTGCTTTCCGCTTGTCAGGAGCAGGTCATGCCTTGGACGTAAAGATTGCGGTTTCAAGGTACAACAACTTTGGTTGGCAGAGATGTTATCCAGAGCAACGCAAAGGACCTGCCTTTCGCCGGTCAGGAGCAGGTCCTTCGCTTCGCTCAGGACGACAACATGCTTTTCGACCCTGCGTGGACGGACCACTCGAGAGACCGTGTGATGGTCGCCTTGATTCACTCGATCTGTCGCTTGGCCGAGCCGAACTTCAGGAACACGAGCGCTCCACCTGCCGCGATCGCAGCGGTGACGAAGAACGGTGCGTTGTAGCTCCCCGTCCGCTCGACGAGCCAGCCCGTCGCTGCCACGCCGATGATGCCGGGCACCGTCGCGAACGTGTTGCTGATGCCCCAGATCACGTCCGCATAGCGGGGTGAGACGTCGAACGTATTGGGGCTGAACCCAGCGAAGGAACACGCCAGCGTGCCCGTCGCGCCGCACATCAGCAGTACGGCAACGCCGGGTGAACCCGCTGTCTGCACCAGCAGCAGGAACGTTGCGGTGCCGAACAGGCTGAAACTCTGCATCAGCTTCCGGACGAATGTCGGTGAGTGACCAGTGTTGATCAGGTGATCAGCGAGATGGCCGGCCACGTTGGCCATCACGAAGCTGACAAACCATGGTGCCGCCGAGAGGAAGCCGGCGTTCGTCAGCGTCACGTTGAATGTCGCCTTGAAGTAGCTGGGCAACCATGCCAGCAGGACGTAGAGCGACCAGTTGTGGCAGAAGTGATTGACGATGATGGCCCAGACGGCCGGCGTGCTCGCGATGCGGCGCCACGGGATGCTGCGATGCACGTCAGGTACTGGTTCCGCGTCGACGCCGCGACCGTTGCCTATGACCATGAACCACACAGCGACCCAGACCAAGCCGACGACGCCGAAGGCATAGAATGGCATTGGCCAGCCGTACGCACGAACGAGCGACCCGGTGATTGGAAGCGAGACCATCGTCCCGAGTGAAAGTCCACTCGAGAACATCGCGACCGCACGCGAGCGGCTCGCCACCGGCACCCAGCGTCCCACCATGTTGATGGAGGCGGGAAACACGGCCGCCTCGCCGAGTCCCAGTGCAATGCGCGCTCCGATGAGCGCGGGAAGCGACAGCATTGCCGCGGGTGGCGTCAGCATGGTGAACAGCGACCACAGGAGCACCGCGATGCCGAGGACAATCTTGCCACCGTACCTGTTGGCGAGCGAGCCGCTCACGACCTGAAGCAGGATGTACCCGACGAAGAACGATGAGAGCACGATGCCCTTGGTCGTCTCCGTCCACTTGAACTGCTCCTTCATGGGGATGGCCGCGACCGAAATGTTGGTGCGGTCGATGTACGAGATGAAGACCGCCGCGCAGCAGAGGAACACGACGGCATGCCACGCCTTCCATCGACGTTCGGGCTCGGTCATTCGGCTGCCACGGCGGGCGTTGGCTTCTCGTTCACGATGAGCCTGAAGACGTCGGGCCGGCTGTAGTGGCCCACGACATCGAAGTCGAACTTGCCGCGGCCGATGTCCTCGAGATCGAGAGTCGTCGTCAATATCGTTTCCCCGTCGAAATGGGGACCCGCCAGCACCTTGCCCATGGGGCTGATGATAGCGCTTCCCCCGCGCATCAGCACCGCATCCGGTGAATCGCCAAGCGAGACTCGCACACTGTCCGGGAAATCCCCCTTGCGGAGGAACTGGCACGCCGTGAGGACGAAGCAGCGTCCTTCCAGGGCAACGTGCTGCATGGTGGACAGCCAGGTGTCCCGATCATCGGCGGTGGGGGCACAGTAGAGCGCGATGTCCTTGGCATACATGGCCATGCGCATCATCGGCATGTAGTTCTCCCAGCAGATCACCGCGCCGATCCGGCCGTAGGCGCTGTCCACCGCGGTCAGCGTGGAGCCATCACCGAATCCCCAGATCAGTCGCTCCATGGCGGTGGGCATGAGCTTGCGGTGCTTCCCGAGCAACTGACCGTCCGGCGCGAAGAAGAGCACAGTGCAGTAGCACGTGCCGTGTTCACGCTCGATGATGCCGAGCACGACGTACGCACCGTGTGCTGCAGCCGCCTTGCCAATGCGGATCGTCTCGCGCCCAGGGACTTCGATCGCCGAGTCGAGGTAGTGGCGAAACTCCTCTCGGCCGGCCGCGTCGCGCGCGCCAACGACTGCGCCGAACTGGAGCCCCTTCGGATATCCCGTGATGAACGCTTCGGGGAACACGATCACCTTCGCACCCAGGGACGCGGCCTCCTCGATAAGGCGCACGGTCTTGTCCACGCAGGCGCTTGTATCGAATGGCACGGAGGCCGCCTGCACCACGGCAACGCGCACGGTTTTCTCTGTCGCGACTGACGGCATTGCGCCTCCCCTTCACGGTGGTGCCGCCAAGAGTGGCCCGAAATGGCGTGCCCCGCCAGTGGCAGCGGATAGCACACAACCGGCCTGCTGTTGGCGGCGAGGCTGCATATCCGTCAATTGCGCGCCACGCAGAGCCCGAATTGCCGTCGCGTCGTGCGCGCGACAGCTTTGACCGTGCCTTGCCGTCCTGCCCTTGCGGCGCAGGGGGGCAGGATTACTGCTTGCCCTCCGGCCCCCTCCCCTGCTTCAGCCACCGCTCCACGCGCGGCAACAGCGCCGCGCGCGTCAGCGGCTTCTCCAGGACCTCGTCGGCCCCAACGCTCATGGCGTGCGCGCGCGAGTTCGGGTCGTCCAGCGAACTGCAGATGATGACCGGAATGTGGCGCGTCGCGGGATCGGCCCGCAGCCGCGTCACCACTTCGTAGCCCGTCAGCCCGGGCATCATCACGTCGCACAGGATGAGATCAGGATGCTGGTGCGCCGCCACGGCCAGCGCCGTCACGCCATCGTGGGCCATCAGCAGCTCGCACGCCACGTCCTGCAGCAGGTCTTCGGCCAACTCTCGGTTCTCACGCGTGTCGTCAACGACGAGAATGCGAGGCACGGGGTGCGTCTCAGTGTCAGTCACGCAGCAAAGTTAGCGAGTTCGTGGAGCTCTTGCATGTCCTTCGAGCGCGCCAGCCGCGGACGCGGGTGTCACTCGGCGAAGCACGACGAGCACGATTACCTGAGATGCGTGGAACCACGGGACATCGCAACCGGCATGCCATTTACATCAAGGTCGGCTTGCCGCACGAGACGGGCAAACCGCGCTGTTGCGCGCAGCGGGTCATACATGGCGTCTCGCACAGGTTGATAGAGGATCCGTAGTGAGCCAGTTTCGCTCGACGACCGCTCGAGTGCATCCAGTGCACGTGCGGTATCCCGCACTCCGAGGGCGGCGGTCGCCCTCACGACGTGCCGGTACCATGGCGGTGGCTTCGTTGCATCCAGCGCACGCAGAAGTCGCTGGGGGCTGGCGGTATCGCCAAGCCTGGCATATACGTAGGGGGCATTCGACATGCTGCCTTCCGCGGCTTGAATCAACCGCCGAGCTACGCTGTCCCGCATGAGCTTCAAGTTCACCAAGGCGCCGAGGTTGGCCGTCGGCTGCAGGGTCGAGTCGAGTTGTATTGCGCGCGCGCTCTCAGCGAGTGCCGAGTCGGGCTTGCCCTGCAGGAGAAACGCGTAGGAGATCCACGCCGAGGTCACTGAGGAAGCCGGCTCAATGTCGAGTGCGTTCCTGAAATGCGCGAAGGCCTCGTTTGCGTCGCCCCGCAGGAGCAGGAATCGACCGTAGCTGAAGTGGGCAACCGGGTCGCGAGGCGCGAATGCAAGGGCGCGGCGGAACTCGGTGTTCGCGGCGTCCCATCGCCCATCGTGTGCGTGCACCCACGTGAGCGCAACATGTGCTTCCGTAAGTGTGCTGTCGATTGCCAGCGCGCGGTCCGCCGCGGTGAGCGCGCGGCCAGGCACCTCCGCGGGAGGAGTACCCACGAAGTAGGGATAGAGCTCCAGTGCCGACGCGAGGGCCGCGTACGTCGCGACCGCAAGCAGCGACACGAGAAGGACTGCCGCAATAACGAGTGGACGGCGGCGCGCGCCCCCGTCCGCCACGGTGGTGTTCCGTGTCACCCAAGGCGGAGGCACACTCACGGGGAATGACGCGGCAACGGGTGTTAACGGGAATGCGACATCAGCACAGTGGATGCTCGGGGAGTCGGGGACGAATCAGGTAGTTGCGAGCGCAGCGAGCATCAGCGCTTCCCCCTTCAACGCCACGGTGGTGAAGCCGGGTTCAGGCGCGATCGACGCGCTGTACACACTTGTCTCCATCGACGGAACTCCGGTGGACACCGGTGCGGTGAACGGTTCGATATTGTTGACCTCCCACGGCAGGTTTACTGCGATCTCGCAGGAGAGGTGGACGGGCAACTCGGCCACCTTCAGCAACACGGGAGCGTATGCGATCGCCGGACCGAGATTGCTCCTGAACGTCGAAGCGGGGGGGGGGATTGGCACACGGGGCCAATGATTGGTGATTTAGGGTTTGCTCCGATGTTGGTACTCAGAGCATGGGTGGACGGCCCTGATTACTTCAGCACTCGGATATACCAACGGAAACCCTGACGGCCTCGATGCGGCCACGAAGCCAGTTGCTATGCACCGTTCAAAGTCGTGAAGCGGGTCTGTCCGAGGGCCCTGGGAGTTGGAACAGGCGACACTGGCCCGACTGGCAGTGACCTGCCCATATTGTGCGCCAGCTCCCAACCCCTCCCCGACATGACGTTCCATCGCTGTTTCGCCGTTGCCGTGGTCCTTGCAACCACCGCCTGTGCCCGGCCGCCCGTTGTGGCGCCGTCGTCTCCGCACGACGTGCGGTACGACGTCGTCATCGAGAATGGACGCATCGTGGATGGCACCGGGAATCCATGGATCCACGGCGACGTCGGCATAGTCGGCGATCGCATCGTCGCGATCACGCAACCCGGCGTCCTCCACACTGCGATCACGACGTCACGCATCGATGCACACGGGCAGGTCGTCGCGCCCGGATTCATCGACATCCAGGCGCACTCGTGGGACGCGCTGCTCTATCGCGACGGCCGCGTCGTCAGCAAGGTGACGCAGGGTGTGACGACCGAAATCCTCGGCGAGGCGAGAACCCCGGCGCCATCGAACCCGGGCGTCGACTCCGTCATGGACATGGCCGACATGCCTCCGGCGCGCGTCGCACTCCAGCATTCCTTCACGGGGCCACGAGGCTTCGGCGCCTGGCTCGACGCCATGGGCCGGCACGCGAATTCCGTGAACGTCGGCTCCTATCTCGGCGCCGCGACAGTGCGCGCCTACACGATGGGCCAGGCGCCCGGAGCGCCGGGTCCCGCACAGCTCGACAGCATGCGCGCGGTGGTCGCCAACGCCATGCGCGATGGCGCCTTCGGTATCTCGTCCGCACTCATCTACCCGCCTGGCTCCTACGCCACCACGCTCGAGCTCATCGAGATGGCGAAGGCAATGGCGCCGTATCACGGCGGCTACATCACCCACATGCGCTCGGAAGACGATTCGCTGTTCGAGGCCATCGACGAGGCCTTCCGCATCGCGCGCGAAGGCGGCGTTCGCCTCGACATCTACCATCTCAAGGCGTCGAATCGACGCAACTGGGGCAAGGCCGCTGGCGCGGTTGCGAAGATCGACTCCGCTCGCGCCGCGGGGCTGAACGTGGGGGCCACGATGTATCCGTATCCCTTCTCGGGCAACAACCTCGGAGAGTGCTTCCCCGACTGGGCGGCCGAGGAGGGCAAGCTGTTCGACAACCTGCGCAACCCGGTGACACGCGAGCGCATCCTGCGCGAGATGGCCGACATGAACGGCGCGCCGCTCTGCCAGCGCGAAGGCCCCACCGCGTACATGGTCGCCGGCTTTCGCAAGCCGGAATTCCTGGCGTACGACGGCAAGCTCCTGAGCGAGATCGCCGCGTCACTCGGCAAGCCATGGCCCGAGACGATCGTCGCACTCGTGCTTGGCGAAGGACGAGACCTGAGCAAGATCAATTTCACGATGTCCGAGGACAACGTGCGCATGCAGATCCGCATGCCGTGGGTGGTGATCGGCACCGATGCGGGCGGCGTCGATCCCGACAGCTCGAAGTCGCAGGTGCATCCGCGATCGTATGGGACGTATCCGCGCGTCCTCGGTCGCTACGTGCGCGAGCAGAAGCTGTTTCCCCTGGAAGAGGCGGTGCGAAAGATGAGTGGCGGCGTTGCAGCCCGCCTGGGCCTGCGCGATCGCGGGCTGCTGCGCGAGGGCATGTTCGCCGACATCGTGATTTTCGACGACCGGACGATCATCGATCGGGCGACACCCGAGAAGCCGCATCAGATCAGCACGGGGGTTGACCGGGTGCTGGTGAACGGCGTGGAAGTCGTGCGCGATGGACGCCATACCGGCGCCACGCCCGGCCGCGTGTTGCGCGGGGCGGGCGCCACGGCGCGGTGATCCGGCACATCAGGCATGTTGGCATGGGCCGAGTGTACTACGGCATGCTGTCGTCCTGAGCGCAGCGAAGGACCTGCTCCTGGCTGGCGAAGGGCAGGTCCTTCGCGTTGCTCAGGACGACAATCTCAGTTGACGCTCAGTGCCTGATCACGTCGGCCACCCACACGTTGCTCTGGCGCTCCTCCACCGAATAGAACAGCCGCTTGCCGTCGGTCGCGAATTCTTCGCGGTTGGACGGGTGGTTGGGATCGGTGAGGCGCACGAGCATTCTCGGTGGCCCGCCGGACACCGGGATGGCCCAGAATGACGCCTGCCCATCAAGGTCGTGGCGCTTGGTGAAGATCGTGGCGCCATCGGGGCTGAACACGGCGCGCTGTTTTCCCTCGTCCGCAGCGGGCGTGTGCACCACGCGCTCCGACCCGGATGCGACCGGAACGATGGCGAGCGCAGATGTGCCCGTCTTCATAAACAGGATCGACTTGCCATCCGGTGACCACACTGGCGAACTGCCGTTCGCGCGCAGGACACCCGGCGTCCATTGGTTGGGCCCGCGGCGAGTAGTGACGAAGATGCCGAATGGCCGCAGTTGATCGCAGAACACCAGTTGGCTGCCGTCCGGCGACCACCGCGGAAACGACTCCGAACGGGCTGTCTGCGCGACGTATTCCACGGGACCACCGTCGAGCGGCTTCACCTCGATGTCCCGCTCACCGCGCCGGAACGAGTGATACGCCAGCAGCTTGCCGTCGGGAGAGAGATCCGGAGAGAAGAGGTGAAAGGACTCGTGCGTGAGTTGCTCTGGCGATCCGCCGCCCATCGGCATCCGGTAGATGTTGGAGAAGCCGCTGAGGTTGGAGTCGTAGAGCAGGAAGCGTCCATCCCGTGATACCTGCATGGACTCGACCACCTGATTGCCCGTGGTGACCTGGATGGCTCCGCTCGATGAGGCCACGCCGCTCGCAGGTACCACGGTCGACCAGATGTTCGCGCGTGCAGTGAACACCGTATATACGATTCGGCCGCCGTCGGCCGACAGGGACGCCGACTGCAGGTTCAAGCCAGTCGTGAGGCGCGTTGCGTCGGTGCGGGCTCGCCCGCTTCCGTCGATGCCGATGCCGTAGAGATCGCGCGGGCCATCGCGATCGGAGACGAAGAAGAGTGTGCTGCCGTCCCGGGACCATTCAGGCGCCTCGTGCATCGACTTCGCGTCCGTCACAGCGCGCGCCACACCACCATCGGCAGGAACGAGGTACAGGCTGCTGGGCGCAGCATTCCCGAATGAGGCATTGAGGCTCAGGAATCCGGCGTTGCCCGCGGCGAATGCGATCCACTTTCCATTCGGCGACCAGCTGCAGCCATACGGTTCCTCTTGTCGGGCAAGTGTTTTCGTCGTCTGATCCGCGAGCGTTCGGCTCAGCATCGAATCCCCGTGCGCGTACGCAATCCTGCGACCATCCGGTGACCAGGTCGCGCACGTGACCTTCGACGCGAGCGACCCTGCAATTACCGCGCGTGCCGAGCCGCCGAGCGCGGGCGCAATGGACACGCCACCGTTGGTGAGGAACAGCAACTGGGACCCGTCAGGCGACCAGCGAGGATTGGTTTCGACCGCCGCGGTGTCGTCAGACAGCGGTATGGTCCGTCCGCCGGCAACAGGCCTGATGTAGATGCGCATGCGACGCGGATTGCCTGCGGCGAAGGCAACGAGCTTGCCGTCCGGGGAAATGTCCGGATGAATCTGGAGCCCCGCGTCGCTCGTCAGCTCCGAGGAGCGTCCGAGCGCAAGCGCCGGCGTCCGTGTTCGCGCCGCGACTGCGAGCGCGGAACCCACCAGCAGCAGCGCGATCCCCGCGGCGATGAGGTAGCGTCGCACAGGACGCGCATCCGCGCCCTGCACCGCCAGCACCGCGCCGGTGGGCAGCATGCCTCCAGTCGGCGTGGCGAGATCGTCGAGGGCGTGCACGATCTCGAGCGCTGTCTGGGGACGGTCTGCCGGGCGCTTTTCGAGGCAGCGCATTACCAGCGCGGCAAAGTTCGGTGGCACCGTGGCGCGGCGCTTCTGTATCAGCTCGGGCGCTTCGGTCACGTGCGCCGCCAGCAATCCCTGTGGCGTGCGGCCGGAGAACGGCGTGTGCCCGGTGAGCAACTCGTAGGCGAGGATGCCGAACGCATAGATGTCAGCGCGGTGATCCACCGCGGGATCGGCGCTGGCCTGCTCGGGACTCATGTAGGCAGGTGTGCCGAGCGCCACGCCCAGCGATGTGGTACTCGCGTGCTCCGCGTCGGTCGACGACGAGACCGCTTTCGCGACACCGAAGTCGGTGACCATGGCCGCTCCGCCCGACAGGAGCACATTGTCCGGCTTGATGTCACGGTGCACGATCCCGTGGTCGTGCGCATATGCGAGCGCGCTCGCTATCTCGCGAAGCACCCGTGCCGCTTCCGCAACGGGCATCTCGCCATGGTGTACGAGGCGCGCGCGGAGGCTCTCGCCCGCGATGAACGGCATGGTGAAGTACGGCAGGCCGTTCGCATCACCAGCGGTGAGCACCGGTACGATATGCGGGTGCTGGAGGCGGGCGGCGAGCAGGATCTCGCGCTTGAATCGCTCCATCGACACAGCGGCTGCCATCTCGGGCGGCAACAGCTTGACGACGACCTCCCTGCCGAGCGCGGTTTCCGTGGCGAGGAAGACGCGGGACATCCCGCCGCCTCCGAGCTCGCGCTCGATCGTGTAGGCGCTGCCAAGCGAGCGCTCGAGCTCATCGCGAAGTGAGGTGCTCATCTCTGGCGGGCGGGAAGCGAGGCGACGGCGCCGCGGTTCGGCTGGGGGTGGCAAACATACGACACCGGGTGCGGGACGTAAACCGGTGAATACAGTGGCGGAGCGCAGACGGGGGCGATTCACGTCGGACGGGTTGCTGGCGGTATCGGCCGTCGACCTGCATGCTACCCCATGCTGACAATCACCAGACGTGGCGTCATCAAGCGATTGATCGGCTATCCCGCCTTCCTGGCGCTCTGCCTTCTCCTGCTGTGGATTGTTTCCATCCGGATGCCTGCCGAAAGCTTTGCCGGTGCGCTGCCACCCCTCTCCACCGAGCAGATTGCGCGGCGCGATGATCTTCGCGGACACGTTGCGATGCTCGCCGGCCAGATCGGACCGCGCAACCACCTGCATCGGCCGGGCCTCGATTCGGCCGCGGAGTATGTGAAGGCCAGCTTCGCGGCACGTGGATACGTCGTCGTCGAACAGGCCTACACAGCGCACGGCCAGACCTTTCGCAACTTCGAGGCGACGCTTCCGGGCCGCACGCGCCCTGGTGAAATTGTCATTGTCGGTGGACACTATGACTCGGTCGAAGGCACGCCGGGCGCGGATGACAACGCGAGCGGCACCGCGGCGGTGATCGAGCTGTCGCGCCTGCTGAGGGACACGCCCGCGGAGCGCACGATCAAGTTCGTCGCATTCGTCAATGAGGAACCGCCCTTCTTCTTCTCCGAGGATATGGGAAGCCGACGCCACTCGAAGGCACATCGTCCGCCATCAGGACGCGCTCGAAGCCGTGCCGCGGACAGCGCTTGCGCATGAAGACCTTGTCGTTCTGGAATACGATCTTCGCATCGATGCGGCGATAGCACGTGGAGCAGAGCGAGACGGCGGTGTCGTAGTAGAGATACGGTCACGTACGTGCCGGCATGATACCCTCGGTTAGCCCCGAAACCTGGCACTGAGGAAACGACCGAGCGCCGTTATCCCGAGCGCCAGAAGTCCCAACACGCTGACGTCTCCGGCCAGGGCCGAAATGACGATCAGGCTCCCCGGTCCACGGCCGATGGCGCAGTAGCCACCGGAAATCCCGAGTATGACAGCGAACGTCGTTGCCTGCTTCGCGAGACGACTGGATGGCTCCTCGTCAATCGGGGCCGTCGGCTTCAAGGTCATTCAACGCTCCTGATAAACTGATCCGTGCCTTCGCAACGGATAAAAACACAAAGCACAAAAAGCAAGAAACAGAAAAGCATTGACCACAGAGGTCACAGAGGTCACGGAGAATTTTTCTCTGTGACCTCCGTGTCCTTGTATCTAGCCGATATGCGTAAAGTGCGTCAGACTCGTGTTCGAGGTGGGACCTCGAAGGTGTCCGGAGCGGCAAGCTCGTCACAGAGCAGG
>JAYVNZ010000142.1:0-6333 GCA_043758185.1 Gemmatimonadaceae bacterium
CCTGCTCTGTGACGAGCTTGCCGCTCCGGACACCTTCGAGGTCCCACCTCGAACACGAGTCTGACGCACTTTACGCATATCGGCTAGATACAAGGACACAGAGGACACAGAGGACACGGAGGAACACCGATGCGAATAAAGTCATTCAAGCGCGTGGCAGTCCTCCGTGACCTCTGTGCCCCCTGTGGTTATTGATTTTTGTGTTTTTGTTTTTGATTACTTGACGATCGTCGCGCCCGCGAGCATGCCCACAGCGCCCAGCGTGGTCTGCGCCGCATTGAGCCCCAGGCGGAAGTCCTTGTCGGTGTACGTCGCGTAGACGTCCGTGACCTGGTGCCACTGCGGATCCCAGCCCGCACCGACCTCGCGCCCGCGTTCGTTCTCGCGGAGGCTGATGGCGGGAACCAGGTCCTGGAACGGCGCGCTGTCCGTGTTCGTCATGTGCGGCCCCACGGCGGCCGGATAGTCCGTCGCATACTTCTCGTTGGCCGTCACGAAGAACCACGCAAGCTTCTGTGACTCGATCGACATCTTCGAGGCCGACTGGAACTCGATGTTGACGTCTGCCTCCGGGCGCTGCTCGGGACTCATCGTGCCATCGGGATGCGGCATGCCATGGTCGAACAGCATCATGTCGTGCTGGATCATGCCGAGCCACTTCGGCTCAGGATACTTGCCCGAGCCAGCGGGGTTCTCCTTGCCCTGCAGCGCCGCGCGCTGGTCCACATAGGCGCGTGCGCCATTGGTGCCCGTCTCCTCGTTGTTCCAGAGTGCGAAGCGAATGGAACGATCCGTCTTCACGTCGGGCATGCTCATGATGCGTGCGATCTCCATCACGAGCGCCGTGCCTGAGCCGTCGTCGTTGGCCGCTTCGCCCCAACCGTGGCCGTCCATGTGCGCGCCGATGATGTACATCTCCTCCGGATGGGTGCTGCCGACCTTCGTGCAGAACACCTCCTGGCGCTTGCCGGGCCTTGAGGGCTGGGTGTTCAGCGCGCGCAGCACCGGGTCCTTCTGTGCGAGCGGATCGGTGTTCACGCCGGTTGCCGTGCGAATGCCCCGCGTTCGCCCACCTCCCTGCGCGGAGCCCATGGCCGCGGCCCGGGTCCGCTCCGCCGACCTCACCCGCATCGCACTGTCCGCCGCGCGTGTGCCTGCCGGCACTGGCGGCTGGAAGTCATAGGTCACGCGCTCCACGTTGGTGCACCCGTAGCTCTTGAGCTGCGTCTCGATCCACGTGACCGCGTTGGCGTTGCGATCCGTTCCCTCCCGGCGATCGCCAAACTGCGTGAGTCCCTTGATGGTCGCCTTGTACCGCGTGAGGTCCAGGCGCTCCGCGAGCACGCGCACCGGATCCGGGAGTGAATCGGTGCGCCGTGGTGCCGCGCCGGCGATGGCCTGCGCCGCGGCGCTCATCGAGAGGACGGCGACGAGGCCGCAGGTGGTGGCGAAGGTGAGTACAACTCGCATTGCGGTTCCTGGTTGTGAAGCGGTGGGAGGACGGCGGTCGGCAGCTGATGCCCCGCACATTGACCTCGGCGACGAACGGAACTCCGTGAAAATACGGTGCGACGTCAACCAGCGTTGCATCCATGATTCGGCACGCATCCCGACCCCCTTTCCTGCGCCGGAGTTGCCCATAGCTTCGTGCATGGTACGCCCACGTCACTTCGCGACCGGTCTTCGGCGCGACCGTGATGGCGTTCTCCACTCCCGATGGAGTCCTCGATGACGATCTCGACTACTGCCCGCGCCTCATTGGCATTCGCGCTCATGGCGAGTGCCTGCACCGTCAAGCAGCAACCGCCCGTTGACGACCACATGGCCCACATGCCGGCGGCCGACCGCGCCGCACCCCGTGTCATGGCGGGAGCGAACCAGGGCACACCGGGCCTGCCCGCCAGCGCCAACACCGCACCCGCTCGTCTCGCCGCCAGCCCGCGTCACAGCGAATGGGTGAAGATCGCATGGGCTCCCGGCTCCGCGGATTCGCTGATGGCGTGGGTGGTGTACCCGTCAACGTCCAATGCGCATACGCCTGTCGTGGTGGTGGTGCACGAGATCTTCGGCCTGCAGACGTGGGTGCGCGGCGTGGCAGACCAGGTGGCGGCCGACGGCTTCATTGCCGTGGCGCCCGACCTCCTCTCGCGCGCGCGCGGCGGACCGAGCACCGTTGAGCTCACCGGTGATTCCGCGCGGAAGCTCATCTCCGGTGTCAACATCGCGGAGCGTAATCGCGGCATCACCGCGGTGGCGAATTACGCGATGGCGCTGCCGTCTGCCGCGCCGAAGTACGCCGTCATCGGCTATTGCTGGGGTGGCCAGACCACTTGGGGCGCGGCCATCAACAACGGCACGGGGTTCGCCGGAGGGGTCGCGTTCTACGGGGCGTTTCCCTACATGACAGGCGCCATGCCCGCGGTGGATTCCTTGGCGAAGATCTCCGCGCCGCTCATGCTGCTGAGTGGGTCGAAGGACGCGCGCATCGGCGCAACGATGCCCGCCCTGGATTCCACCATGAAGGCACTGGGCAAGAGCTATTACGGCAGGAATTACGAGGGTGCCGAGCATGGCTTCCTGCGTGCGCAGAACGACATCAAGACCCCGCGCGACGAGCCCACCGAAGCCGCCAACATGGCTGCCACGGTGGACGGCTGGCCGCGGACCATCGCGTTTCTCCGGAAGAATCTCGGCGTACGGTGAGCCGGGTGTGAAGTCGAACAGGGTGGCGGGCGCGACTGCGAAATGGCTCCCGCCATCTCATATCGGTCTCCCGCACGACACGCGGTGACCTCGAGTTGACCGCCGGGCGACCTGGGCTGGCGAAATTGGGCGCGCTCAATCACCCCGGCCCACTCGCCATGACGCACACTACCAGCTCGGTCGTTCAGCCTGCCGCCACCATCATGCCCCTGAAAGTCAAACGCGCCTGGATCGCTCCCCAGCCGAGCCCCGCGCTCATGTGGGTGCTGGGTATCGTGAACCGGTGGCTGCTGCTCCTCGGCCTCCCGGTACTGCGCAGCATTCCCGGATTGCGTGACCTGCCGTTCGGACGCGGCTATTTCTGGATTCGCCGCATCGACCTTCCGGAGGCGGACCGTGCGCGACTCGCCAGCGCCGTGAATTCCGGCACCGCGGCATTCATTGGTCCCAACCATCCCGAGTTCGGCACGGATTGGCTCATGGACAAGGAATTGTCCACGATGGTATCCCCCGTTATGGCGAGCTGGGCCGACCGTGGAATTGTTGCCGCCGCGCCACGCTTCTGGGGCATGAACAACCTCATCGCCAACGACGGAGGCGACGCTGCAAAGGAGTATTCCGTGCAGCAGGCCACGGCGGGAGCTGGCGTACTGCTCCATCCCGAAGGCAGCGTGCGCTGGACGAACGACGTGGTGCACCCGCTGTTTCCGGGCATCGCGCAGATGGCGATGAAGGCCGCCGAATCCGCCGGCGACCGGCCCGTGTTCGTGGTGCCGGTTGTCTGGAAATATCACTATGTCGCGGACGTGAGTGCGCGCACCCACCGCGAAATGGCGAAGATCGAACGGGCCCTTGGCCTTCCCGTGATGCGCGACCTCAGCGTGCCCTTCCGTTTTCACGCACTGCAGCGCAACCTGCTCGCCAGCCGCATGCGCCATTTTGGTTTCACGGATCCCGGCAACGCGCAGAACTTTTTCGATCGACAGGCCGCATTTCAGCACCATCTCATGGAGCTGCTCGACCGGCGTCACAGTTCGGAGAATTCACCCGACATGGACAAGCGAATCGGTCGCGTGGCACGTGCCATTCGGTCGAACCTCTCCGACGCAAGGCGCGACGCGTCCGTCTCCACCGAATACCGTGCCGCGCTCAAGCACGATCTCGCCATGGCCGAGGAAGCCAAGCGGTTGGGCGAGTTCAGCCGTGATGCCTATGGTACGGCGACGCTCACGCAGGAGCAGATTTTCGAGTCCCTCAAGCGCACACGCGATCGGCTCATGCGTCAGGGATGGCACAACGTGATTGCCAACATGTTGCCCAGGCCCTATGGTCCGCGCGTGGTGCATGTGGGCGTCCCGGAACCGATTGCCGTGACCCGGGATGATGCGGCGTCAGGCAAGGCGTTCGAAGCCCATCTCCTGGAACAGGCGCGCGCGCGCATGCAGCACACCCTTGATGACATCAATGCGCGTATCGCACCGGACGTGCAACGTTACGCCCATGAGAATCCATTTCTGGACCAGGACGTAGCGCAGACCGTGTGAAGCATGGCCGCGCCTCAGCCTACGCGCCTGGCACCATGCCGATGACATCTGCGTGCTCGCTGGGCGGCTCACCCTTCACCAGCCAGTCGAGCGCTTCCTGCTCCGTCACGAACAAGCGCATGGGACGCCCGGCAAGCCGCGCCACCTTGTCGGCCAGGTAGCGCTTCATGCCGGTCACGCCAATGAGGGCGTGGCGGCGTATGTACGGCGTGGTGATGGCCGAACTCTCCTTGAACATCGAAACCACGGCGCCCGACGCAACCGTGTCGCGCAAGTCGATCAACACGAGCACCGTGCCCTTCGGCTCCCGCAGGATCTCGGCGTCGGCTTCCAGCACTTCCGCGCGCAGGCCCTCGATATCCGTCTTGAAGTTCGCGTAATCCAGGTGGAGGACAGCGGTGCCGTTCCAGCTGATCCAGCGTGATTTCATCATGCGACGGTGGAGCTAGGGTGTTCGCCTGCCTTCGAGTGAAGGGCAGGATGCAGCCTTCAATGTGCCCGGCTTCCATCCCGCGCGCGAGTGGGTGGCTCCTTGCGGCGCCAGGTCAGAGCATGATGGCTACGATGTCGCGCGCCCCACCGGATTCATGCCGCACCCGGGGCTCGGCCTCGACAGTCGGACGTGCCAGCTCTGGAGAATGCGATCTTGCAGAGACGTCTCGCCTGTTACCATTTCGCATCCAGTTCGTTGCCCTGTACATTCCGGCATGGGAGGAGCCATGACCTGGAGCGATCACGTACACGCAGGCCCTCTTGTCGCCGGCGGCAAGCCGGTGATCAAAGGCACCCGTCTCGCCGTCGATTTTGTCCTGGCGCTGTTGGCCGAAGGATGGACGCCGCAACAGCCCCGTGAGAACTACCCGCAACTCACGGATGACGCCCTCCTTGCCGTCGTCGGCTATGCTGCAGATGTCTTGCACGACCACACCATGCTGTCCGTGCATCCGGGCGCTGCCTAGTGCTGCTGCTTCTGGATGAGAATGTTCCGATCGCGACCGTTCGTGCCCTGCGCGCCGCAGGGCACGACGTGTATTCGGCCACCGCAAGCTGTGCGGGAGCGGCGGACGAGATACTCCTGGCACGCGTCGATGCCGACAGGCGACTTCTGATCACGTTCGATCGCGACTGGTGAGTTGGCGGTGCGATTGCGCCGTGGAGCTGCAGGGGGGAGTCATTTTTCTGCGCTTTGTGCCCAGCAGTCCTCAGGAGGTCGCGGAACTGCTCATCGAGCTCATGGCACGAACGGACCTTGTCTGGAGCAAACGGTTCAGTGTGGTCGATCGACGACACATCCGGCAACGGCCGCTCTGACAGCACGTCAGGGTGGCAGCCCAATGCTTCGTTCTACCGCGCAATCCGAGAGTACGACGAGGCAAGAGGGTAGTTCACCCAGGAAGATCCCATCTGCCTCGCGGGCGGCATGAACCTCTATGGGTTTGCAGGTGGGAATCCGGTATCGTATTCCTATCCTTTTGGATTGTGCGTTGGGCCGCTCGCTGTCATCTGTGTTGCTATCGCAGCGAATGGGCCGGAAATAGCTGCGATTGGCGCAGGCGCAGTGGCCATGCTGGAACCAGGCCCTGGTGTTGGGGCACTTGAGGCCAGCGGTTCAAAGCTCGCGGCGAAGGCCGGAGAAGCATCGTTCACCAAGGCGGGAAGACAGGCTCATAAGTTGTGGGATGCGGGCGAGAATTTCGTCAAGGAGTTTACGCTCCCAGCGGCAAGCGCGCTGACGCAGTCAATGTTGCCGAGCGTATTGTTGAAGAGCTGAAGCCAGATGCCGCAGCTGCAATACGCCGCGGAACGAAACAAGTGGAGGCGTACGCACACGAGCTCAGCGAGGTGACTGGCGAAGTGTGGAAGGGAATCGTATGAGACATACAGGAGAACTTCATGAGCAATTCGAAGCACATCGTCGAGCAGTTCAACACCGTTCTAATCGCGAAATGTTTCCGCCGAAACGGTATGCAGTGGTCGCGGTCTTTGAGTGAAGTGCGACAATCGCTGGAGTTGCAGCAGTCTGTATTCGGGGGACAATACTTCCTGAATATCGGTCTGTGGCTGATGGCACTCGGCGATTCGACGG
>JAYVNZ010000143.1:0-2952 GCA_043758185.1 Gemmatimonadaceae bacterium
CAATTGCGACCACCGCGGGCAGACGATAGAATGAATGCATGCGGCGCCCGACCCCATGGTCGGGCGTCAACTTTTTTTGTGTCTCGCGGTACGGTAGCCCCATGATTGAAGCACTCAAAGCAAAGCTCGGGGATGAAGTCGAGAAGCTCCAGTTCGAGCTCAATGTCACCCTGCCCGGCGAAATCCGACGCGCCGTGGAAATGGGAGACCTCCGCGAGAACAGCGAATACAAGGCCGCACTCGAGCGGCAGCAGTTCGTGCGCGCACGCCTCAGCCAGCTCCGCGAGCGCCTCAGCAAGCTTTCCTCCATCGACGTGACCCAGATCGCGACGGATGCCGTCGGCCTCGGCTCGCACGTCGTCGTCGCGGACGAGAAGACAGGCGTCGAGGAGGAGTACGCCCTGGTCTTTGGCGATGCGCTCGAATTCGAGGAGGGACAGGTCACCATGTCCTCCCCCATCGGCCGCGCGCTCCTTGGCAAGAAAGTCGGAGAAGTCGCGCTCCTCAAGCTGCCCGCCATGCTGCGAAAGCTCGTCATCACGCAGCTCAAGACCATTCACCAGCTGAAGGAAGAAGAAGTCTGAGGCACGGCAGGCGTGGAAGGCGGCCCGCAGCAGGCGTCCGTCACGCCTCCACGGTGAACAACCGCGCCACCTCTGCCTCGTAGGCCACGAGCGCGCCAGCCGTCTCGTCCGCGCTCCAGCCGAGCCACGCCCCCACCGCACCAGCCACGTCGCGCGCCGCTCGGCGACCGTTGTCCGACGTTTCGAACGCCACCGGCGTGCGGCGAATCAGCAAGTCCCCGAGGGTCAGCGCCATCTCCGCCGTCACGGCGTGACGAAGTTCGGCAACCAGGTACGGACGGTCCGGGGCAACGCGTGATCGCAGCGACGCATCCTCTGCGACAGCCGCCCACACGGACCGCCATGCGGATCCGTAGGCATGCACCAGGCGCTCCGCCACGACAGCGTCGCCAGTCGTGCGCGTTGCCTCCATGATGGCCGACCCCACGTCGGCCACGTCGCCTCCCTCGAGCGGACGCTGCGCAGTACTGCTGCGCACAGCGTGAAATCCAGCCTCTCGCTGCACGACATCGACGATTTCTTCCGCCATGGCACGGTACGTCGTGAGCTTGCCACCCGTCACGCGCACGAGTCCCGGCACGGTGGTGGTAATCGCGTGCTCGCGTGACGCGCTGCCAGGATCGCCAGCCGCGCCATCTCCCGCCGCCAGCGGGCGCAGGCCGGCCCATGCGGTCACGACATCGCCCCGTTCCAGCTGCGCATCGGGGAAGTAGTGATTTGCCGCGGCCAGCAGGTAGCGCACATCCGTCTCCGCGGCGCGCACATTCTCCGGCGACACATCGTCGAACGTGTCCGTGGTACCGATGATGGTGAACGCGCCGGCAGGAAGCACGAACATCACCCGCCCGTCCTGCGGTGCCACCAGCGTGAGTGCCGCAATATTGCCCACGCGCGATCGCGGTACGCTGATGTGCACCCCCTTGCTCCCCCGCACACCCGCTGCGCCGCCAGCGTGGGCCAGTGACTCCACACGGTCGCTCCAGGGCCCGGTTGCATTCACCGTGACGCGCGCCCGCACCTCCGTGGCCGCGCCGCCAACAACGTTTACCACTCGCGCACCACTGACACGCTCGCCGTCGCGAAGCAGCGCGTCCACACGCGCATGATTCACCACCACCGCACCGGCCCGTCGCGCCGACAGCACGTTCGCGAGCGTGAGCCGCACGTCGTCCGTGGCCGCATCCCAATACTGCGCTCCGCCAGCAAGGTCGGTCCGCCGCACTTTCGGCTCCTTCGCGATTACCCCGCTCGCATCGAGCCGCACGTGCCGCCCCACGTTGCGGAACAATGCCAGCATGTCGTACAACGTGAGCCCGAGGGCCAGCTTCCAGCGCGGCACGCGCGCGCCACGGTATACGGGCCACGTGAACGCCAGCGGACGGACCAGGTGAGGCGCGATCTGCTGCAGCGTACGTCGCTCGCGGCTCGACTCGAACACCATGTGGATCTGGCCGTGCTCGAGGTAGCGCACGCCGCCGTGAATCAACCGCGACGACCGGCTCGACGTGCCGCTCGCAAAGTCATCCTGCTCCACGAGCGCCACCCGAAGCCCGCGCAGCGCGGCGTCCCGCGCCACGCCGGCGCCCGTGATGCCACCGCCAATCACCAGGACATCGAACGGCGCACTCGCCAGCGCGGTGAACGCCCGCTGGCGCTGCAAGTCGGGAGAAGGGAGCAGGGTGGCCACTAACGCCAAGCTAATCGGCCCCTACCTTCAACGGATGCCCACCTTCGGCTCTCCCGGTCGCCGCGTTGCCATTGTCGCCGGCCTGCGCACTCCGTTCGCCAGGTCCGGAACGGTGCTCAAGTCGCTCTCCGCCATCGACCTCGGCAAGCGCTGTGTGGCCGAGCTCCTCCAGCGCACGGAGATCGATCCCGCGCTGGTCGACGCCATCATCTACGGCACAGTGGTCCAGTCGGTGCTCGCGCCCAATATCGCGCGAGAAATCTCCCTGTTGCCGCAACTCCCCAAGGGTGTCCAGGCCTTCACCGTCGGCCGCGCCTGTGCCTCGGCCAACCAGGCCATCACGGACGCCGCCGACCAGATAACCCTTGGCCACGCGGACGTGATCATTGCCGGCGGCGCCGAGTCGCTGTCCAACGTGCCCATCCTCCATTCGCGCGGCATGAGCGACGCACTGGTCGCGGCCTCGAAGGCCAAGACTCTCGGCGGGCGCGTGCGCGCCCTGGCCAAGGTGCGCCCGCGCGACCTCGTTCCCATCACGCCGGCAATCGCAGAGCCCAGCACCGGCGAGAGCATGGGCGAGTCGGCGGAAAAGATGGCCAAGATCAACCACATCCCACGCGAGGAGCAGGACCAGTTCGCTCTGCGCTCACACCGGCTGGCCGCCGCGGGCACACAGGACGG
>JAYVNZ010000144.1:0-6593 GCA_043758185.1 Gemmatimonadaceae bacterium
AAATGCCCGTGTACAGTGCGTCGAGCCGCTCACGCAGGCCGGCAATCATGGTCGCGCGATAGCTCCGCATCGCGGCATCGTCGCCCAGCATCGACGCCACCGCACCCTGCTCGGCCCTGGGTGCCCACGCGCCCACGTGACCGAGCAACCCGCTCATGGGTCCGGCGATGTCTGCCGGCGCCACGATCCAGCCCACACGAACACCAGTCGCCGCAAAGGCCTTGGAAATGCCGTCCACGTACACGGCATACGGGGCAACAGCCGGGCACACACCAATGGGGTGCACATGCACCGTGTCGCCAAAGGTGAGCGTCCAGTACACCTGGTCGTACATCAGGTACAACGGCCGTTCGCCAGCACCGCGTCGCGCATTTTCCTCCACCACCAGCTCGCAGATTTCGCGCAGCGCCTGGGCGGTGAACGCCGTTCCGGACGGATTGAGCGGGGAGCACAGCGCCAGCAACCGTGCACCACGAACGCTCGCCTCCAGCGACGCACGCGTGGGCAGGAAGTTCGACGACGCATCACACGGCACGGCGATGCCTTCCGCATCGCACAGGTGTACGTAGTGGTTGTTGTTCCATGAGGGCGTGGGATACACCACGCGGTCGCCCGGATCGAGCAATGCACGATAGGTCGTGTAGATGCCCGGCCTGGAACCGGCTGTCACGATCACCGAGGCGAGATCCGGGGTAAAGCCGAGTTCGCGGCGATACAGCGACCGAATGGCCTCGCGCAGCACGAGCGTGCCGTCAGACGGGGGATAGTTCGTCTCGCCACGCCGAAGCGCATCCACGATACCGTGCTCGAGCACCTCCGGGATGCGAAACTCGGAAGGGCTGAAGTCGCCGACGGTGAGGTTGCAGATGTCCCGCCCGCTGGCAATGAGCGCGCGCACGTCGGCGGCGATCTTGAGGATCTCGGAGCCCACCATTGACTCCGCGATAGCAGATACTCGTCCTCCCTGAGCACGCACGTCTACATCCTCGCTCTGCGCATTGTGGGCCATGATGGACATGCCGCAACATACAAACCCACCGCGGAATTTGCCCGCGGGCAGCCAATGCGGTTTTCAGGTCGCGCCCTCTTGCAGGAGCGCATCGCCCACCCCCAGATTCGCCCCCATGCATACTCGCCGCGACTTCCTCACCACACTCGGCCTGGCGCTCGGCGCCGCCTCACTCGGGGGCGCTCGTGCGCTCGGGGCCGAAGACGCTGCGCGGAAAATCCCGCGCATCGGCATCCAGCTCTACACTCTCCGCGCGTTGATGGAGAAGGACCTGGAAGGCACACTCGCCCATGTGGCCGAGATCGGCTACAGGGAAGTCGAGTTTGCCGGATACTTCGGCAAGACGCCGAAGCAGATCCGCGCCATCCTGAAGAAGAACGGCCTCACCTCACCGTCGAGCCATGCGCAGCTGCCGGCGAGTGACGACGCGTGGAAGAAGGCGTGCGATGACACGAAGGAGGCGGGCCACGAGTGGATCGTGCTGGCGTGGCTCGACCCCTCCGTGCGCAAGAGCGCGGACGTCTGGCCGCCATTCGTCGACCGGTTCAATGCACTCGCAGCCCAGGCGCGCAAGCACGGACTCCGCTTCGCGTACCACAACCACGACTTCGAGTTCGTGAAGGTGGGGGACAGCACCGCGCTCGAGCTGCTGCTGTCGAAGACGGACCCCAAGCTGGTGGACTTCGAGATGGACCTCTACTGGGTCACCAAGGGGGGCGCCGATCCACTCGACATCATCCGCCGGCATCCCCACCGCTTTCCGCTCATGCACGCCAAGGACGCCACGCCGGCGCCCGCCCGCGCCATGGCCGACGTGGGAGCCGGTACGGTTGACTTCGCGAAAATCTTCGCCGCACAGAAGATTTCCGGCATGAAGCACGTGTACGTGGAGCGAGACGACGCGCCGGATCCCTTCCAGTCGGCCACGACATCGTATCGCTACCTGTCGGAGCTCAACTTCAAATGATCCTCAGTGCTGGCGTCGTCCTGCTGGTTGTCTGGCTGCTTGCATTCATGCTGCTGCGCAAGGTGCTCGGCGGCATCATTCACCTCGTGCTCATCATCGCCATCTGCGCAATTGCGTGGCATTTCATTGCGCCCATGATGAGGTAGCAGGCGGCAGTAGCGTGGACTCGATGATGTCTGCGCGCCCCGTCAACTGCATTTACCACAGAGGTCACGGAGGTCACGGAGAAAAAAACAAATCATTTGTTATTCCGTTTCCTCTGTGTCCCTCTGTGTCCCTCTGCGTCCTCTGTGGTTCAAGCTGTTGCAGTTGAGACAGCAGCCCTTCACATCGGCGCTGATGCGCGAAGCCTGCAGACTTCTAATCGCCGCGGCTACCATATCGTCCATCGTCGCGTGCGCTGGTCTCATGACCCATCGCACGGCGAACGCACCCAACACCAGCGTCCAGGCGATACGGTATGGCACACTTGCCAACTTTCCCGTCTCGGCACTGATCCGCGGTGCGGACACCAGTCGAAGAGGCGACGCCGCGTTGATGGTCTGGCTGGTGCACCGCCCGGATGGACGTGTGGTGCTGATGGATGCGGGGTTCTACCGCGACAAGTTCCTCCAGCGCTGGAAGCCACTGGAGTTCGTCCTCCCATCCCTGGCGGTGCGGCTCGCCGGCGTGAAGGCGGAGGACGTCACGGACATCATCGTCTCGCATGTGCATTGGGACCACATGGATGGTGCCGACCTCTTTCCCAATGCGCGCATCTGGATCCAGCGCGACGAGTACGCACATCACGTGGACGACAACGGCAGGGTGCTCGATCGCGCCGTGGACTCACTGGACGCCGTGATGCTCGCGTCGCTCAAGCGCGCGGGCCGCGTGCAGCTCGTCGCGGGTGATGATCAGGAGATCATGCCGGGCATCCGCGTGTACACGGGCGGCAAGCACACGTATGCGTCACAGTTCGCGACTGTCCAGACACCAGACGGCACCATCGTGCTCGCCTCGGACAATGCATACCTCTACGAGAACCTCGAGCAGCGTCGTCCGATTGCGCAGACGCTGGACTCGCTCTCCAACCTTCGCGCGCAGGAACGGATGAGAACCCTGGCGTCTTCGCCACGGCTGATCGTGCCCGGGCACGATGCCGAGGTGTTCGTGCGCTTTGCCGCGAAGGGGGAGCGTGGGTCGAAAGTCGTGCAGATCAAGTGAGGTGCACTCCTGGTCTCCACCAGAAGTTTCAGCGGGCCCTCCTGATCAACGCGAAGGACCTGTTTTTCACCGGCCAGGAGCAGGTCCTTCGCTGCGCTCAGGACGACAGCAGGCTTTCGATGTTGCGTTTACGGCCCACTAGTCGACCACTGGTCGAGCCTCACGTACCAGGCGGCGCGCGGCGTGGTCGTCGGGCACCAGCCGCATGACGAACCACGCCGCCGCGAACATCGCGGCCACCGTCAACACGGCAACGCGGTAGGCAAGCCCCGATCCGTACCCGGGTTCGAGCGTGTCCACAGTCACGCCCCAGATGAGCGGGCCGGCAACCGCCGCCGCGCGTGACGACAACAACATCAAGCTGAAGAACCGACCTGCTTCCTCCTCAGGCACCAGCGAGAGCAGGAGCGGCCGCTCGGCCGTGGGCACCCAGCCGAAGATGAGACCGATGGCGAGCCCCACCACCCAGAAGGCGTTCTGCGTGGGCACCGCAATCATGGCCAGCAGCAACACGATCCACGCAACGATCGACAGCACGAGGGTACGCCGAGCGCCGATGCGGTCCACCAGTCGTCCGGCGATGTAGCTGCCCACGATGGCCGGCAGCGTGAGCACCAGGAACAGCGTGGTTTCCGATCCCTTGGCGAAGTGCATCGCCTTCACGGCATAGAGTGCCATGAAGCCCACGATGGTGCCGATGGCGTCCTGGTAGAGGAACGACGCAATGATGAATGGCAGCGTGCCGGGATGCTGCCGAGCGTCGCGCAGGGTGTTGCGTACGTCGCGCATCGCGCCGCGGAACTGGATGACACCCTCGCGCGGACTGTGATCGCGACAGAAGAGGAACAACGGCAGCGAGAAGACCAGGAACAGCAACCCCGTGGGCGCGAAGGTGGCCGCTCGGCCACCCTGCTCGGTGAAGGGGACAATGCTTCGTAGCGTGTGGATCAATCCGGCCGGCAGTGGACCGATGCCGGGCCATGCGCCGTTGAAGAACGGCACGACGAGCAGAAGTCCCACGATGGTGCCCAGGTAGCCCACGGCAGTGCCGATGCCGGACAGCCGCCCCAGCTCCTCGGGCGGCGCGAGGTCGCCCATCATGGCGTTGTAGAACGGCTGTGCGGCCTGGTACGTGTAGTTGGCGACGACATAGGCCGCGAAGATCCAGGCGATGCTGCCGGCGCCAGCCGCGCCGATGGCGGCGCAGGCCACGCATGACACCACCGTGAAACCGATGACCCACGGCTTGCGCACCTGCCGCGCGTCGGAAATGGCGCCGAGCAGGGGCACCGAGAGCACCACCAGCACGGACGCGAGGGCGGATGCAACGGCGAGCCGCGTATTGGACTGGTGAAGATCCTCCACGAACCACACGGCGAAATACAGCGTGGCCACGTTCATGGAGAAGATCGTGTTCGCGAAATCGTAGAGGGCCCAGCTGCCGCGCTCCAGGCGCGTGCCGTACGTGCTCATCTCCGGCTCCAATGGCGGGGGGGAAGGCGATTGCGCTGTCAATGGCTCAAGGATGCCGTGCCGGGGTCAGTACGAGGTCATCATGTGGTCACTGGGATACGACCGAGTACGGATTTTGTCCCATTTCTGCCCGAAGTCTTCCCCCTGACGTGCACCCTGCGCCAAATTCTGGTCTTCCCCAGGGGACTCCATGGACGATTTCGACGTTTGCATTGTTGGTTCCGGGGCCGGTGGCGGCATGTCGGCCTACGCGCTCACCCAGGCTGGAGCCAAGGTAGTGATGCTGGAGGCTGGCGGCGAATGGTTCGCCAGCAAGAACTCCCAGATGCTCACCCCCGCGTGGGCATCTCCGCGCCGCGGAGCGTCGAAGCGATCCCGCCCCTTCGGCGAGTTCGACGCATGCGACGGCGGCTGGGACATCGAGGGCGAGCCGTTCACCCGCGCGCCGGGCACGCAGTTCGACTGGTGGCGTGGCCGCATGCTGGGCGGACGCACCAACCACTGGGGCCGCATCTCCCTCCGCTTCGGCCCGGACGATTTCAAGGGCAAGAGCGCCGACGGACTCGGTGAGGACTGGCCGATTTCGTACGACGACGTGAAGCCCTACTACGACAAGGTCGATGACCTCATCGGCGTGTTCGGCAGCCATGAAGGTCTGCGCAACCATCCCGACGGCAACTTCCAGCCCGCACCGCGGCCGCGCTGCTACGAACTGCTCGTCAAGAAGGCGAGCGACAAGCTGGGCATCACCTGCATTCCGTCGCGCCTCTCCATCACGACGAAGGCAATTCACGGCCGGCAGGCCTGCCACTACTGCGGACAGTGCAATCGTGGCTGCTCGGTGAAGGCGAACTTCTCCAGCCCGGACGTGCTGATCGATCCGGCATTGAAGACCGGGCGGCTCACGCTCATCACGAACGCCATGGCGCGCGAAGTCACGGTCGGCAAGGACGGTCTCGCGACGGGCGTGACGTACGTGGACAAGCGCACCGGGCTGGACAAGCACGTGAAGGCGCGCGTCGTGGTACTGGCGGCAAGCGCATGCGAGTCCGCTCGGCTGCTGCTCAACTCCAAGTCGGCGAAGTTTCCGCAGGGACTCGGCAACTCGTCGGGCTGGGTGGGCAAGGGGCTGACTGATACCACGGGCACCAGCGTGTCTGGTCACATCCCGTCCATGGTGGACCACGTGCCGCACAATGAAGACGGTGTGGGCGGCATGCACGTGTACATGCCCTGGTGGCTGGACAACAAGAAGCTCGACTTCCCGCGCGGCTATCACATCGAGGTGGGCGGAGGGCTCGGTGCGCCGGGCTACGGCTTCGGCGGCGGCATTTCCAACTACGGTAGCCAGGGCGGCTACGGCAAGTCACTCAAGGACGACTACCGCAAGTACTACGGCGCCAGCATTGGATTCTCCGGTCGCGGCGAAATGCTGCCGAACGCGGATTCGTACTGCGAGATCGACCCCACGGTGGTGGACCAGTTCGGCATTCCGGTGCTGCGCTTTCACTGGAAGTGGAGTGACGCGGAGTACAAGCAGTCGAAGCACATGCAGGAGACCTTCCGGTCGCTGATCGCGGAAATGGGCGGCACCGTGACCAGCCCAATGCCAACGAAGGAACAGGGCTACGGGCTTTCAACAGGCGGGTCGATCATCCACGAAGTGGGTGCCGTGCAGATGGGCGCCAACCCGAGCACCAGCGTGCTCAATGCGAATTGCCAGGCGCACGACTGCAAGAACGTCTTCTGCGCCGACGGCGGGCCATTCACCACGCAGGCGGACAAGAATCCGACGCTGACCATCCTCGCGCTCGCGTGGCGCACGTCGGACATCATCACCCAGCAGCGCAAGGCAGGTGCCCTGTGAGCGACCTCAATCGCCGAGATGCCCTCAAGGCACTCGGTGCCGTGCCGATGGCGGGCATGCTCGAGTGGAGT
>JAYVNZ010000145.1:0-11176 GCA_043758185.1 Gemmatimonadaceae bacterium
GGATATTGGGACGGCGCCCAGTACTCGTCTTCGTCGCGTCGCGTGATACACGATGGATCGCCATACACCATCCGATGCGTGCGCGCGATGATCCAGCGCGCCACCAGGTGCGGCAGCACCGCGTCCACGAACGATGGACTCAGCATGCGCCCAAGCCGCTGCAGGCGTACGCGACCGAAGCACGCCGGGTTCACCAGGACCGCCTGCCGGACACGCGACGGCTGTTCCATCGCCAGTTCCAGCGCAATGGTGCCCGCCATCGACTGCGCCACCACGTCCGTCTGCTGGATGCCTTCTGCATCGAGAAGTTCACGCACGACGGACATCAGGGCCTCCAGTCGGTAGGCGTGCGCCGATTCCGGCTTGTCGGACAACCCATGACCGGGCAGGTCCATTGCGATCACTCGGCGGCCCGCTTCGGCGAGCGGTGCAAACCACTCGCGCCACATGTAGATGGACGCACCCCACCCATGCAGGAGCAGCACGGGCGGATGCGTTCGGTGCCCGGCCTCCGCCACGCGGACGCGCAGGCCACTTGCCAGTGTCACCACACGGGTGCGCACATGCGACGACCCGGCGGGAAACATTTCCGCCGGGTCCAGTCGACCCTCCAGCCGCGGCTCTCCGCCGCCCGCCGGCGCGGTCAGATGATCTCGATCGTGCGGCCTGTCAGCCGCGCGATCAGGCCGAGGCGGAAGGTGATGTCCGTCCAACGCTCCTCACCGGCATGCTGATCCTCCAGGGGATACGTCGCCCATGCATGAGCATTGGTGGTGCGCGCAATGGACATGCCCTTGTGCGGATGCCACACGCCTTCCCTGTCGCGATCCTCGAGGCAGCGCTCGAACAGCTTCGACCAGTTCTCGTTCCGCTTGAGGAACCCGAGGCGCGCCATCAACTCGAGCCAGTAGAGAGCGAATGGAACGTCTGCGTCCAGCGCGTTGCGATGCGGCAGGTAATCACCGAGAACCAGGTGCGGTACCGGCAACACCTGCTTTCCGCAGAGCTGCACTGCCTCCTGACGCGGTTGTGGCTGCGTGAGGTGCTGGTAGAGCGCGTCCATCTCGCGGTGATGCTCGGCACGGAACAGCGGCATGTAGGCCAGCATCGCCACGGCAAAAACCGACGGCGGGCAGGCTTCAGCCGCGAGCATGTGCTGGTTGCCCTGCCGGATGAACGGCTTCTGTGCCAGCGGAGAACGAAGGTAGTCTGCCATGCGGGTCAGGATGCGACGCGCCGCACCACGCAACCGCGGGTCACCCTCATAGCCGGCCTGCGCGAGTGTGGCCGCAGCCGCTTCGCGCAGCAACGCGCGCCCGCGCCGAACAGCATCTTCATCCGGAGTGTGCTTTCCGGAGAGTTCGAACAGAAACGACGGATCCTCATCCTCGGCCAGCAGGCGGAAGAGAATTCTCCGCGCGTGCACCAGCGGGGGCGTGTCCTTGTTCCATCCCCATTCCATCAAGCGGCGAACGGCGGGAATCGTACCCACGCCCTCGAAGTGCTCCGCGCGAGCCGACGGAACGGAGAGCATCCCGCCTCCCCATGTTCCGTCGGGCGCCTGCTGGACAGCCAACAGCACAGCCGGTTTGTACGTAAAGGGTAGTGACGACACTTTCTCCGCATCGGGCGCCGTCATCCGCGCTACTTCCGTGAGCGCGCGGTACCGGATGGGAGGTGCGGCGTTGGCAAGCAGCCAGTCCAGGGGAAAGCGCACCGGACTTGGCGGCGGTGGCGGTGCCGCGGGGGACACCGGCGCTGGCGGCACGGCAGGAACCGGCACGGCGGCCGTGCTTGCAGCGGGTGATGAGCTGTTCGGGGGCGACGGCAGGGTCACGTAGGGACTCACGGAGCTAGCAGGCAGGCCCGAGTCGTGATGCGGCTCGGGCGGAACGCCCTCAGGAAGGGCGGGTAAGCATAGCAGATTCGTTTCCGCACGCCAGAGGGGAAAGCGGAAGTTGTTTCGGAACAAGTACTTAGAAAACTGTGCACGTCAATCATTTTACCCATGGGGCTTGTATCATGAAGGTACTACGCATCGCGGCACTTGGCGTCGCCCTCGTTGTCGGCAGTTCGGTCACTGCCAGCGCACAGGGTGGCGGTGGTAGCCGTGGCGGTCGTGGCAACATGCTCATGGTCGGCATCGACAGCACACTCTCTCCCGACCAGAAGGCCAAGCTCGCCGAGATCACGGCCAAGTATGCGCCAGAGCGCCAGGCCATTGGCGACATGATGACAACGGATCGCGAAGGGGCCATGAAGAAGCGCATGGAACTCTCCGCCAGGATGAACCCGGAGATTCGCGCGGTGTTGTCCGCAGCGCAGCAGGCCACGTTCGACAAGAACCTCGAAGAGCAGACCCGGCGCATGAGCATGCCGCGGCCGGCTCCGCCCACGTCCTGATTCACGGCACGGCAACAACACAGGGTGGCAGCGCGAGACGCGCTGCCACCCTGTTGCGTTTCCGGGGCGTGCACGCGCTTGGCGATCCGCGGTGCGTGGTCGCATCTTGGGCACATGAACTCCTGCCCCTCCCAACACCGTTGTGTCCGTGCGCGGTGAGTTTGTCGACGTCGATGGCGCGCGGCTCTACTACTATGCGGCAGGTACGCGTGGAGCCGGCGAACCCGTCGTGTTTCTCCACGGGTTTCCCACGTCGGGGCATCTCTGGGGCGACGTCATCACCCACATGCCTCCAGGCCACCGGCTGATCGTGGTGGACCTGCTTGGCTACGGGCGCAGCGATCCTCCCGCCGGGCGCTCTCTCTCGCTCCATGCGCACGCAGTCCGCGTCGCTGGCCTCCTCGATGCACTGGGCATCCGCACCGCCTGCGTGGCGGGACATGAGATGGGTGGCGGTGTCGCGCAGGCACTCGCACTCGAATGGCCGTCGCGCGTATCACGATTGGCACTCATCGCCAGCATCGCGTTCGACGCATGGCCCACCAGGGAGGTTCGCGTGGCGCGCGCGTTGCTCCCGCTGCTGCAGGTGCTGCCTGCAAGCTGGCTGCTCCCCATCGTGCGCGCAGAACTGGAACGCGGCTACATCGACGACGTGCATGCGACCCACTCCATCGCGAAATACCAGCGCGCGTTCGCAAGCACCGATGGACGCAAGGCACTGTGCGCGCATCTCGCGGCACTGGACCCGCGCGAAACGCTGGCGTTGGGAGCCCGGCTCGGCGAGATACGCATTCCCACCGCGATCATCTGGGGATCCCACGACCCGTTCCTGCGCATGTCGCTTGGAAGCCGCCTTGCGGCCGCCATCCCGGGCTCCACTCTGGACATTCTCTCGGGTGCCAGGCACTTCACGCCGGAAGAGGAACCGCGCGACGTCGCCGCACTTCTGGCTCGGCTCCTTGCAACCCCGTCACCGACGTCCCGCTAGGGCATCATCGTCGCCCAGGCGTCCTACAACCGGCGTACTTCGCGCACGGCGTCCACGGCGTTCCCGATTTCCCGTGACAGCGCGCGCGCCTCCTGCGTTGCACTCGTCACGTCCGCCATCGCGCTCTCAAGACCCGAGGAGCGCAGCTTCAGCAGGTCGAGGCGAAGATTCTGGAGTGCGAGCCCCGCGCTCTCGAGTTGTGACGCGAGCACCGCGCGCCGCTCGGCAAGCTCGCCAATGGAGGAACGCTGCCGCTCCAGGAGTGCAATGCGCCGCTCCTGCTCGGGCGTCGGTGAGCCACGCGATTCCGCACGCACGGTGGCGAGACGCGCCTCCAGGGAGGCCAGCGACGATCCACCGATGTCGGCATCGAGGCGATGCAGCGTGGTAGCCAGCGCGCCGACTCGCTCGGCGAGCGCGTCAACAGTGGGTCCGACATCGGGGATCATGCCCCGTTCCGCGTCCGGCAAGCGCGCCAGCGTGTCGCGCACGGCAGCGTGGTCGGATGCGGCGCGGCGCACTATCTCTCCATATCCGCCCTGCAGCACGTCGGCACCGGCAAGCCGCAGCGCGGACTGCTCGATGGACGCGGGAGTCGGTGCCATGATTCCCGTGACGCGAGCGCCACCCTCATGTCCCCGCCGGAAGAAGCGGCCGAGGGGCACGCCGTCCGCCCACAGCCGTCCCGCGCGCGACGCTACGCCCAACAGCATGAAGGCGCCTGGCAGCAGGAACCAGAGAAAGTGGGGCGACGTGAGCACGTTGATGGTGGCCATCGTGGCCACGGTGCCCATCGTGCCGATGGTCTTGCGACGAAACCGCACGAGTTGTTCGTCGACGGTGAGGCCGTCGTATTCGTGGGCGTCATCCGGTTCGCCCAGGGCGCGATTGCGCGCGCGCTGTTCGTGCTCCCACCGCTTGCGTGCCTTCTTCCACTCGCGCCAATCCGCGCCATTCCCCCATGCGGGCGGGGCGGGCATGGGTGGCAGCTGCGGCATGAACACGGGCGCGGCGGAGCGCATTGGAGGAACATACAAGCGATCGTTGCGCGGGAGCATCGGCGGCATGGCGGCCTGATATTCCACCGCAGGCTGCGCATGTGGAGCAGGCCATGCCGGTTCCGGATTCGGCACCTCGCGGGTGTCGTTGACGGCATCACGGAAGGAGAGCGCATCGTTCCACCGGTCTGCTGGCTTCTTGGCGAGTGCCCTCGAGATTGCATGGGTAAGAGCCGATGGTACGTCCGGACGAAGCGTGGCGAGCGGCCGAGGCGCTTCGGAAAGATGCTTCACGAGCATGGCGGGGGTGTTCGACGCCTTGAACGGTGTTTCGCCCGCCAGCAGTTGATACCCGATGACCCCGAGCGAATAGATGTCGCTGCGCCCGTCGAGCTCACGCTCGCCGAGTGCCTGCTCCGGAGACATGTAGGCGGGAGTTCCTATGGCGACGCCAGTCACCGTGAGGCGCGAATTCCCCTGCGCGGCCCGCGCAATGCCGAAATCCGTCACCAGTGGTCGTCCGGATGTTCGGTCGAGCATGATGTTGTCGGGCTTCACGTCACGATGGACCACGCCCTGCGAATGCGCGTAGGCAAGCGCCTCGGCGACAGCGGACAGCAGGCGTCGTGCATCCGCAATGGGGAGTCGCGGCTCTCGCACGAGTCGTTGCGCGAGGCTTTCGCCCTCTACCAGTGCCATCACGAAGTAGACAATGCCCTCGCGCTCGTCCACTGCATAGATGGGAACGATGCCGGGGTGCGACAGCTGCGCCGACGTCTGCGCTTCGCGCAGGAAGCGTTCGCGAACGTCGGCATTGAAGGCCAGCTCGGGTGGCAGCACCTTGATTGCGACGCGACGGTTCAGCCGCAGGTCGGTGGCGCGATACACCACGGCCATGCCACCACGGCCGATCTCCGCATCGACGAGGAACTGGGTCCCGACCGCCACCACCACGCGATCGAGCAGCGGATCGGTCACCCTCGCTCCGACGTACGCCTGGCTGGAGGTGTGGATCTGCCCATGCGTCCCATTTCGTCAGCGACGTAGAGCGCGTCGTCCACGTTGTCAGCGAGACTCATTGCCTTGTTCGCGAGGCTCGTGATGTGCTGGTGCATCTGTGGCCCTGCCCCCAGGCGCAGCAGGTCGAACTTCATGTTCTGGAGGGCGGTGGCGCAGGTCTCCAGCTTGCCCTCGAGAGTCTGCTGCCGCACGTCCACGTCCACCAGCGCCCGCCGTTGGCGCTTGAGGTATGCGAGACGGCGCACCCGATCCTCGCTACCGCGCTCGAGTGGGTTGGCTGCGTTCTCCAATGACGTGATCTCGCCTTCCAGCTGGTCCCGTGCGGACGCGACATCCATGCGCGACCCTTCCTCGACGGCGGCGGCCAGCGACTGCACCTTGTCGGCGAGTGCCACCGCGGAGCGCGAGACTTCATCGCGCTGGCCGGTGGCCAGGGCACTGCCCAGCGATTCGAGGCGGCGGAAGATTTCATCCCTGTCGGCGTACGCCTGGCGCACGCGATCGGCCAGCGGCCCGTCCGGAATGGACGCGGGGTACGCTGGTGCACCAGCGCCCCTGATGGCGAGTGGGGGCGACATGCGCGCCGCGAGCTTGCGCTGCTCACGGTTGGCCCGCAACCGGGCGCGCGTTCCCGAATCGAACACCGCGCGGATCCACTCAGCCGCCTCTTCGATGACCTCCATCACTTCGCGGTCGCGCGGCTGCTTGAAGACGTCGCGCCAGTCGTAGCCCTCGCTCCACAGTTTCGCGTACTTGAAGGCGATGTAGATGCTCCACAGGACCGTGAGCGAGAGGAAGTCGCTCTTGCCGGCGATGCTGAACAGCAGCACGACGGAATTGACGAAGAGATACGGCGCGATCTTTCGGCGGAACGCGACGACGGGAGGCGAGTCCCAGCGGCGAATGTCGTCGGGCGTGGGGTCATGCCTGTGCACCGATCCGTATGCGCTCGGCGCATAGCCCACCGGTGGATAGGATGCGCGATCCGTGACCGGCGGCTGGTAGCCACCGTGTTGTGGTGACCCGAGTGAGGGCAGCGGTGGCGCGTCCGGGGCGCGCTGCGTGTTCTGGTTGCCTTTCGCGGCCGCGACTGGCGGGCGGAGCGCGGGCGCCTCACGCGAATCGAGCGCCGCCACGAGTGCCGCCGCCGAGGGAAACCGCCGCGACGGATCCTTTTCCAGCATGATCATGACGGACCGCGCCAGATCAGGTGGCACGTCGCTGCGCCGTTGCTCCACCGGTATGGGAAGCTCCGAAATGTGCTTCACGAGCATCGCCGGCGTGCTGCCCGCGCTGAACGGCGGCTCGCCCGTGAGCATCTGGTAGCCCAGGATGCCGAGGGAGTAGATGTCACTGCGTCCGTCGATCTCGCGATCGCCCGCTGCCTGCTCGGGCGACATGTACGCCGGGGTGCCGATGGCCATGCCGGTGGCGGTGAGCCGGCTGTCGCCGCCGCTGTCCATGGCGCGCGCAATACCGAAGTCGGTGACCATGGGCCGCCCCGTCACGGCATCGAGCAGGATGTTGTCCGGCTTGATGTCGCGATGCACGACGCCGCACTCGTGTGCGTACGAGAGTGCGTCCCCGACGTCGCGAAGGATCTTGCGCGTTTCGTCCGTGGTGAGCACCCCTCGCTCGTGCAGGCGCTTGGCGAGATTGTCACCGCTGATGTACGCCATGACGAAGAACACCAGGCCGGCCTGCTCATCGACCGTGTAGATGGGGACGATGTTGGGATGCGACAACTGGGCTGCCGTTTCCGCCTCACGGAGGAAGCGGGACTTGATCTCGCTGCGGAAGGCGAGCTCGGGCGGCAGCAGCTTGATTGCCACCTGGCGCTTGAGGCGACGGTCGCGGGCCCGGTACACAATGCCCATGCCTCCCCGTCCGATCTCGCAGTCGAGCTCGTAGTGGGCAGTCAGCGCGCGCTCAACATGAGCGCGAAGCTCGTCATCCGCAGCAGTGGCGAGCGGGTCGGGCAAGCGGCGTGTGGTCGGCAGGGTAAGGCTGGAGAGGGACATTGTAGCACAGCGGACTGGCAGTGGAAAGGACAACCGCCACAGCGGCAGTCACCTTACGTCATGATGGCGTCCGGAAGTGTCAATTCCTGCCGACCTGTCGCAGCGCCGCTGGAATGGAAGGTGCCCATCTTACGGGCGCCGCCCGTGGCCAGCGCGGGTTTCGTGAAGCGACCATCCTTCACGGATCACTGCTTTTACAAGGAACCATCATGGGTCAGCGTCAGACGCTTCCCGTCCTCCCGCTCCGCGGGACCGTCATCTTTCCTGGCCTCACGGCGCCCATTTCCGCGGGCCGGCCCGGCACCTTGCGGGCCATTGAAGCGGCACTGAAGGGCGATCGCCTCGTGTTCGCGGTTGCGCAGCGGGACAACACCGATGAACCCACGCCGGAAATCCTCTATTCCATGGGTGTGGTGGCCCGCATCGGGCAGATCCAGCGCGGCCTTGGCGGTGTGCAACTGTTGCTGCAGGGTGAACAGCGGGCGACCGCCATTCAGTACGTCACCAATCCGGCGGACAATTACCTCAGCGCCATCGTGACGCCGCTCGACGAGCAGAAGCCGCTCGACGAGAACGATGCCACCTTCGTCGCGCTCTACAAGGAAATTCGCGAGCGCGCCGCCGAGTTGGGCGAGCGCCGCGGGCTGCCGGAAGAGGTGGTGCACCAGGTGCTCGATGCGGTCACCGATGCCGGCCGCTTCTCGGATCTCGTGGCGGGCTACATCGAGTTACCGGTTGCCGAGCGCCAGGGACTGCTGGAGAACCTTTCGGTGGAAGACCGGCTGCGGCGCGTGCTCGTGCACGTGCAGCGCCAGATCGGCATGATCGAGATGCAGGAAGAGATCAAGTCGCAGGTGCAGGAGGAGCTGGGTGAGCGCCAGCGCGAGATGTACCTCCGCGAGCAGATGAAGGCCATCCAGAAGGAGCTCGGCGACGACGACCAGAGCAAGGAGATCAGCGAGCTGCGGGAGAAACTCGACAAGCTCGAGCTGCCACCCACCGCCAGGACCGAGGTGGAGCGGGAGCTGGGCCGGCTGGAGCGGTCAGGGCGGGAATCGATGGAGGCGCAGGTCATCCGGACGTACCTGGAGTGGATCGCCGAACTGCCCTGGAATACGCGTTCCGACGACAACCTGGACCTGAATCGTGCGCAGCAGGTGCTCGACGAGGATCACTTCGGGCTGCCCGACGTGAAGGATCGGGTGCTCGAGTTCCTGGCCGTGCGCCAGTTGCGCGCGCAGGAGATGGCGGCCGAGGTGGAGCAGGCGGGCGAAGTGCCCATCGAGATTTTCCAGGTGGACAAGGACGACGCCACCCCGGTGATTGGCGCGACAGGTGAGCACCGCGCCGTGACGGACACCAAGGAGGCGAAGGCGCGCGCAATGGCGAAGGGACCCATCCTGCTGTTCTCGGGGCCGCCTGGCGTGGGCAAGACGTCCATTGCCAAGTCCATCGCGCGGTCGCTGGGCCGCGAGTACGTGCGTGTGTCGCTGGGAGGTGTGCGCGACGAGGCCGACATCCGCGGCCATCGCCGCACGTACGTGGGCGCCATGCCTGGACGCATCATCCAGGGCCTCAAGCAGGCGAAGACCCGCAATCCGGTCTTCCTGCTGGATGAGGTGGACAAGCTGGGCCAGGGCTTCCAGGGTGATCCCGCCAGCGCGTTGCTCGAGGTGCTGGACCCGGCGCAGAACGACAGTTTCACCGATCACTACCTGGGCATCCCGTTCGACCTGAGCGAGGTGCTGTTCATCGCGACAGCGAACTTCGTCCAGAATATTCCGGGGCCGCTGTTCGACCGCATGGAAGCGGTGGAGTTCGCCGGTTACACGGAGCGCGAGAAGGCGGAAATCGCGAAGAAGTACCTCATTCCCCGCCAGCTGGAGGACTCGGGTCTCAAGAGCAAGAACGTGGTGTTCAACGATGACGCCGTGATGAGCATCGTGAGCAAGTACACTCGCGAGAGCGGCGTTCGGAACCTGGAGCGCCAGATCGGCGCCGTGGCGCGCAAGGTGGCGCGCAAGATCTCATCGGGCGAGCAGGATGATTTCGTGATCACCGTTGAGGATGTGCGTGAGCTGCTGGGACGGCCGCGCGTGCATCCCGAGCACGCGAACGAAGAGAACGAGGTCGGCGTGGCGGCGGGGATGTACTACACGCCCATGGGCGGCGACATCATGTTCGTCGAGGCAGCGATCCGCCGCCTGCATGGCGCGGTGCGAGCGTCCGACAGTGACGACCAGAAGGTGCAGGTGAGCGGGTGGGGGAATGTGTCGCTCATCCTCACCGGCCAGCTGGGCGACGTGATGAAGGAGAGTGCCCGCGCCGCACTGACGTATGCGGCGACGCATGCCTCGGCGCTCAGGATTCCGGAGGATCGCCTGGGTTCCATCGAGGTGCACGTGCACGTGCCGGCCGGCGCGATTCCGAAGGACGGACCCAGCGCGGGTGTCGCCATTTCCGTTGCGCTGGTGAGCGCCATGTCCGGACGTCCGGTTCGGCGTGAGGTCGCGATGACCGGCGAATCCACGTTGCGGGGACGCGTACTTCCCATTGGGGGCCTGAAGGAAAAGGTACTGGGCGCTCACCGGGCGGGCATCACCACCATCATCCTGCCGAAGGACAACGAGGCGGACATGGAGGATATTCCGGAGGAGGTGCGCAACCAGCTCACGTTCCACTGCGTGAGTACGCTGGACGAGGCGTTTGCCATTGCGCTGCTTCCGGCGGCGAATGGTACGACGCCGGTGGCTAGTCCGACGATCATGAAAGAGATGGAGGCGGCTGTTTGAGCCGCTCGGGAAGGCGGCCCCATCAGCCGCCTTCCCACGGGCTCCTGCCGGAGTTGTGATTGGCTGTTGCCCTGACCGCCCTGATGTGTTACTGTTTGTTTCAGCGACGCACCCCGTGCCTCGGTTCGGGGACCAGTTCCGACGAATTTGGGGCCTGCTCATCGCGGGTCTCTTTTTTTTCGCCCGCGTCGCTGCCTGTGCGGCACAGTGCCGTACCTGCAGGGCGAGCCCCCGCGTGAGGGTGCCGTTCACGTTCAACATGTAGGCGAGGGTGCGATAGGAATCGTATCCCGGCTACAAACATCATTGAGGAGTTCAGCTATGCGTACGACCGGCACCGTGAAGTGGTTCAACGACACGAAGGGCTTTGGCTTCATCACACCCGCGAACGGCGAGAAGGATTGCTTCGTGCATCACTCCGCCATCCAGGGTCACGGCTTCAAGTCCCTTGCTGAGGGCGAGGCTGTGGAGTTCGACGTGGTTCAGGGCGCAAAGGGCCCGGCTGCAGAGAACGTCGTCAAGCTCGGCCGCTAAACGGCGAGTCGGACTGGCTGGTCGTCACTGACGCGCTGAACTAGTCCTCCTCGAAACTTACGACGCCCCATCCGGCTTGCCGGGTGGGGCGTTGTTGCGTTCGTTGTGCGACGATCAGGGGATCACGGCGCCGAACGCACCACCCTTCCACGGCACGTCGCGCAGGGGAAGCGGTTCTGTACCGGGGACGAAGTATTCCGTGTAGCGCCGGTCCGGCGGCGTGGTGGCATCAGCCAGGAGGCCCGTAGCGCGGTCGAGGTCCGCTGTCACGAGTCCAACGGGCGGGACCCACGCCGGAGGCGCGGGCCGGCCGGCGTAGTACCGCGCCATCATCGCCCCCCAGATCGGGGCAGCCAACGACCCGCCCGCGGCTCCAGGCGTGATGGTCACGGGCCGATCGAAGCCGAGCCAGACGCCGGC
>JAYVNZ010000146.1:0-5789 GCA_043758185.1 Gemmatimonadaceae bacterium
GCCACGCGTTCCAACGCGTTGGCAACGGCCAGGCGGCGAACCCGTGAGCGGACGGACAGCTCGTATCCGGTCACGCCGACAATGACCACCAGCCAGAGTGCGGCCATGAGGGCAAAACCGTCGCGGCTGACGCGAGGGTGGGCGCGCATCATCGGCGCGCCGCCAGCGGGATGGTCATGGGCAGCGACAGCAGTGCCTGCGCGGCGCGATCGTTGGGCTCGGCGGCGGACGTCGTGTCGAACACCACGCGAATCTCCACCGCGGCGGGAAGCACCGAGGTGGAGATCCAGCTGTCTTGCCACACGGGTCGGCCGAACAGGCTGGCCAGGTACCGCGCACGAAACGCCACCGCATTCGGCGCGAGCGACACGATCACCGGCGCACCCGTGCGCCGCCATGGTGTGAGCTCGGCAACCAGCCCGCGAGCGTGCGTGGAGTTCGTTGACTTCTCCATGTGGAGATGCACGTGTGTGCCTGACGGCGACACGTCCGTTGGCGCAATGGTGACGAAGGTCAGCTCGGCGTCGTGTGGGTCTCGCGTGAGCGTGAGTCGCGATACAGCGGAGCGCCCTTCCGGCACGCCGCGGAACTCGGCGTCGCCTTCGGTGAAGAGGCGGGCTTCGGACGTCCAGAGGCGTATCGTGGAACGCACGGCGCTGGCCGACGTGATGCCCTGCGCCCCAGTGCGTGCCTGCTGGTCTGTGAGAAAGCCGAGCACTGCGGCACCCGCCGCGAGTGCAGCGCCGGCGACGGTGAGCGCGACAATCACCTCGAGCAGTGTCATCGCCCTGCGCTTCTTGTTCATGGCTGACCTGGCGACACAATGAGCCGAGCGCGGTAGCGACGCGAGTTCAGCGTGAAGAGGTCGTTGCCATCGCGCACGCGGACGGTCACGTCGTACAACCCGTCCGACTGCTCAACGCGATGCGACTCGGTGTCCCACGTGGCGGTGGCGTATGGCGCGGCGAACGTGCCGTGCGCGAGCGAATCCGGCAGCCGGTCCATCGATCCGCCGGAGAGATCGACAGCAGCGATGCGCTCCACGGCGAGCGATGCCAGGGGCAGGCGGTCCACAGCGGTCACGTCGGCGCGAATGGTCGAACCGTAGGCGCCCAGCACGCCAACGCAGACGAGGCCCACGATGGCGAGGGCCACCACGGCCTCGAGCATGGTGAAGCCCGACCGCGCGCGATCAGGAGCGCGGCGCATCGCTGATTCCGATTTCACCGCTCCATCCGTCCACATGCACCGATTGCGTCGTCGTCCCGCGCACCGTAATGATGAGCGGCGTTGCCGGTCCCCACGGCTGGAAGCGACATGTCGTGCGGTCCCGATCCGCGGCGCTCAACGTCACCGCGCCGGCAAGTGGTACGATGCCGGATGTGGCGGAGTCGCGAGTGCTGATCCAGAAGCGTCCATCGGCCGGTGAAAGCACGAAGGTGGCCGCCGTACCAGACTCGCGCGCAGCGTTGCGCGCCTGAATCAGCGCCTCCGCGAGTGCGGTGGCGGCCGTGTGCTCTGGTGTCGCGCGCACGCTCGACAGGAAGGCTGGCACCGCCGCAGCGGCCGTAATGGCCAGCACCACGAGCACCACCAGCAACTCGAGCAGCGTGAACCCCGTGCGATGGCGCGTCATCGTGCGCCACGCATGGGTGTGATGTTGATGCCGTAGATGGCCTGCACGAGTGCCATCGCGATCAGCCCCACCACCAGCCCGAAGGCCACGATGAGGGCTGGCTCGGCGAGAGCGACGAATCGTGCGGCTGAGCGTTTCGCACGCTCCTCGAAGAGGTCGGCCGCCTTGGCGAAGAAGGATTCCAGTTGGCTGGACTCCTCGCCCGCCGCAACGAGGCGGGCCAACACCGGCGGAAAGAGTGTGCCCTCGGCCACCGCGGCCGCGGGGCTCGTGCCTTCGCGCACGCGGGCCCGGATGCGCAGCACTTCGCGCTGCGCGGATGGGTCGTCGAGTGATTTGGCCGCATCGTCGAGGGCGACGACGAACGGTGCGCCGCCACCGAGGAGGATGGCAATGACGCGGGCCGTTCGTGCGGCGAGCACCTCGCGGTAGAACCCCGACACCAGAGGTGTGGAGAGAAAAAGGCGTGAGCGCGTGTCTGCCGCGTCGCGCGATGTGGCCAGCCAGAACACGAGTGCCGAGAGGAGGGCGAGTGTGACGACCACCGGGACGGCGTAACTGCGCAGCGTGTTGGAGAGGGAGAGCACGAGTGCTGTGGACGTCGGCAGTGCGCTGCCCGATGCGGCGAACAGGGCGCCGAAGCGCGGAAGCACCACCATGAGGAGGACGAGGATTGCCGCGCCTCCCACGAACGCCAGCAGCACCGGATAGATGGCCGCGGTGAGCAACCGGGCGCGGAATTGCTGTTCGCCTTCAATGGCATCTGCGAGGCGGGCGATGGAGCCGTCCAGGTTGCCGGCTCGTTCGCCGGCGCGCACGAGGCCAACGTACGATGGTGGGAAAGCCGCAGGGTGGGCGGCGAGTGCGTCGGCAAAGGTGGTGCCTCGTTCGACGCGGGATTGTACGTCGCTGAGGGCGGCGCGCAGTGATTGAGGAGCGATGTCGCGCGCGACGTTGAGTGCGCGCGGTAGCGGCAAACCCGCCGGCAGCAGCGCCGCGAGCGCCCGCGTGAACTCGGCGAGGTCGGCACTTCGCACGCGGGCGCCGAAGAGGCCCGCCGATGGTTCATTGGTTGCGACGTCGAGGACGATGAGGCCGCGTGCGCGGAGCAGTGACGTGGCCGCTTCGGACGTTGCTGCCTCAACGACGCCTGCTTCGCGCGCTCCGGCGTGCGTGAGCGCGCGGTAGCGGAGGAGAGCCATGCGCGGTTACTGCTTCCAGTTCGTGATATCGGCGCCTTCGCCGGTGCCACCCGGTGCGCCGTCGCTGCCGAGTGACGAGAGGTCGAACCCGTTGCCCATGTGGTCGCCCGGAGCGCGGTACACGAACGGCGCGCCCCATGGATCGGCCGGTGGCGGTTGGCGGAGGTACGGGCCGCGCCAGTTGGAGGGGCGCGGTTCGGTGGTCGGCGCCTGCCAGAGGGCGGCGAGTCCTTGTTCGGTTGTTGGGTAGCGGCCGTTGTCGAGGCGGTAGGCGTCGAGGGCGGCGCCCATGCTGGCGATTTGTGCCTGGGCTGTGACGTTCCTTGCCGTGTCCACGTGACGGAAGATGTTGGGCGCCACGATGGAGGCGAGCACCGCGATGATGACCACCACGACCAGGACTTCGATCAGGGTGAAGGCGGTGCGGGATGGACGTCGGCTGCGGGGCTGCATGCTATATGGTATAGCAAATCACCGGATTCTGTGAGGTGGGAGTGCGCATGGGGCTCCATTACTCACCGTACATCTCGGTAATCAGCCGGCGGAGTGCACTGGCCTCCGCACCTGACAGGGCGCCGAGTTTCTTTCCGAGTCGTGCCTTGCTGATCGTCCGAATCTCGTCGACGGCGATTTCGGCTTGTCGCTTGGCCACGCGCACCGCCACCCGTGTCCGCCATGTGGGGTGCAGCTGAGTCATAAGTGGACAGACGGTTATCGTCTGCAGACGCTCGTTGAGAACATCAAGGCTCACGATCACGACCGGTCTCGTCTTGGCCGTCCCGGAGCCTTTTGCGGGGTCGAGATGTGCCCATCGGACCTCGTAGCGTTTCACGTCGCCGCGTCCCACTCACTCCAATCTTCGGGCTGTGCCGTCATCGCGGCGGCGGTGTCTTTCCACGACAGCTTGGGACCCGGCGCACGTCGCGGCCGTAGAAGTATGCCTTCGGTGTGCTCTTCCATGACGACGCTGTCACCGATGCAGTAGCGCGCCAACGTGGTGGCAGGAATCCTGACTCCGCGAGAGTTGCCGATCCGCGCGACCTTGAGCTCCACAGATTTCATGTAATAACGGTAATAACACAGTGGGAGCGGTCAATGCGTTCGCTGGGAAGGCGGCGCGAGTGAGGCTCGATTCGGCATCGTCAGAGGTTTGCCACCATTGGGTGCCGCAACGTCGGCAACCGCTACCGAGCGCTCCCTGGAGTTCGCAACCAAACGAGCCCCACACAATCCCGCGCCGGTTCACCACTCAGCGCACATTATCTGATCGGATCAAATGGGCACCGTCTTGCCATACCCTCAGCTCAACGGCGTGGATGCAGTTCCCATCGGGCATGTTCGAAGCGCATCTGGCTGTAGAGGTTCTTCCCGACACGGTGCCAGGAACTCCCACGGATCGCAACGAGGTACTCTCGTCCGTCATACAAGGTCGGCGCGAAGGTGGCTTCCCCGCCCGCCTCTTCGTCGTCATGCGGGACTCGAAACAACCACCGTGCTCCCATCAGTGCAGCGTTGACCCCGATTTGCAGTTCGCCTTGTACATCTGCCTGGGATTCGTCCTGAGGACAAAAGCCGATGATCGTCATGCTTTCTGTTGCTCCGAGCACCACCAGAGAATGCCGCTGGTGAAATCGCTCGCTCAAGAAGTGATCTGCGCTGTCCCTCGCACGAAGGGTGTAGAGCCAGTGCCGGACCTCGCCGAAGGGGCCATTGTAGTGCTCGTACACGGCGTACGGTGGCGGATCATCGAAGACCCGCTGCCCCCGAAGAGAGCCAAGGGCAGTATACGGGGGCTGCCACGTTTCGCCCGGGTTGGGATACCCTCGTCCCTCGGACGTTACGTTTTCACCCACCACGTAACCCGTCCAATCGATAGCGAACTGGTTCAAGCGCGTTGAATAGCGACTCGCGCTCGCGCGCCACACACTATCGGCCTCAGGCTCAGTAGCGCTCGGGCAGCGCAATTCCTTCGTGCGGACATCAAGCGCCGGGAGTGGGGCGGCAACGGGGGTCAACGCAATGGTCATCGAGTCGCGCATCACATACGGGACGCGAGCTGGCGCGTAGCCGAGCCTCCGCACCACCACAAAGGCACCGGTGGCCAGGGTGCGCTCCAACGCAATACGAACTGTCCCGACGTCGTTCGTGCGACCGAAACCCGCACTGCCCTGAACGTCCCAGAGCGATACTTCGGCGGCGGCGACCGGGGTGCCGGACGCCCGTACGACAATCACGGCCTGCGCCGCACTGCTCTGCGCTCCCGCGAAGGCAAGACTGCCCAAGGCGCACAGTATCGCTCTGAACCTACTGTGCGCCATCGTGGCTCTTCATCGAATACTCATTAGTGCCTGGCAAAGAGCAGGTCCTTCGCTGCGCTCGGGACGACAAACGACGCGCAGCGCGACGCGGCTCAGAGCGGACGGATCCTGATGTTGCGGAACGACAGCGTGCCATTGTGGTCGCCCTGCATGGCCAGGTGCCCGCGCATCAACCGGCCGTACTTCGGCCACGCCGCAAACTTGCTCGCCTTCACCTTCGCCTCCCAGTCCGCACTGCCCATCTGGTACTCCAGCAGCTTGAACCCGTTCAGCCAGTGCTCGATGTGCGCGCCCTTGGCCACTATCCGCGTGCTGTTCCACTCCCCCACCGGCATGAGGTGTCCCGCTGGCGACGGATACAGTCCATACGCCGCGCCGGCGCAGGTAAGCCGCGTCTTGTTGTCAGCCGCCTTGACGTCGTCGAGCAACTGATACTCGGGGGCGGTCCAGTAGATCTTGTCGAATTCCTCCGAACCGCGGTAGAAAATGCCGCTGTTGCCCGCCTCGCCAATCTTCCATTCGATGCGGAGGTCGAAGTCGCCGAACTCCTCCTTCGACACGATGTCCTCCACCGGCGTGGTCTTGGTGATGATGCCGTTGGCGACACGCCAACCGGCAGGCACCGTCGCCTCC
>JAYVNZ010000147.1:0-7675 GCA_043758185.1 Gemmatimonadaceae bacterium
GGGGAAGTGATCAACCGGCCTCGACACCCGGTTTGACACCCGTTTACCGAAAAGGGTGCCTGCCTGTATTACGCGATGCAGGTGCGGAACGTTTGCGACAAGGCAGGTCCGCTGGCGTGCCGTGGAGGATATCATCCCAACGACCCCACGGTGCACCGGGTTTCACCTGTTTAGATTGGTCCCATGCTAAATGCACGCGTGATGTTCCTGGCAGCCCTGGCGCTCGCCGGCTGCGCAACGAGGTCCGCCGTGGTGCAGGCCGGCGACTCGGCACCCACGTCAACTCCTGTTGCCGCGCGCAAGCCTCCACTCACCGCGTGGTACGACACCATCCGGCCGCTCGCCACGCTGGGCAAGGGATGGAGTCGCATTCCCGGACGCCTTGGCACCGGCTGCGCACACGATTCCGCGTTCGCCTTCAAGGTTCGGCCTGGACTGCCGGACAAGGTGCTGATCTTCCTGAACGGCGGAGGAGCGTGCTGGCGTGCACTCGAGTGCGATCCTCGCGGCAGGCCCACGTACACCATGACCATCGACTCGGCCAATGACGTGTCGGCACGCACCGGCATCTTCGACTTTGGCAACGAGAAGAATCCCGTGCGGGACTACACGATGATCTACGTGCCCTACTGCACGGGCGACGTACATCTCGGCACGCGGCAAACTGAGTACGAGAACGGCACGCACTCGTTCGCAGTGCGCCACGGTGGCGCTGCCAACACCGAGGCGGTGCTCGACTGGGTTTACAGGAACGTCCGCAATCCAGCCACGGTGTTCGTCGCAGGAGCCAGTGCTGGTGCTGTCGCGACGCCCGTGGTGGCAGAGAAGGTCGCGAGGCATTTTCCGCGCGCGCGGGTGGTACAGTTGGGCGATGGAGCCGGCGGCTACCACGCGGACAGCGTTCCAGGCGTCCTGGCCGAGTGGGGCGCAACGGATTACCTCCGCGAAGATGACGCCTATCGCTCTGTCGACTCTGCGGAGTTCACCTTCGAACGTCTCTACCTGGCCGCCGGGCGCACTGCTCCGCGCGTGCATTTCGCGCAGGTCAACAGCGCGAACGATGCGACACAGGTGTACTTCCTGGGTCTGCTCGGCGTGAAGGCCGCCGCGCTACCCAGGCTGCTGGCACTGGATCTCGCGGTACTGCGCGAGGGTCTGCCCTGGTTCCATTCCTATACGATGCCGGGCAAGGTGCACACGATTCTCCGCTCGAACGCGATGTACGCCACCAAGGTTGACAACGTGTTCTTTCACGACTGGCTCAAGGCGCTCGTCGACGGTGATTCCGTTGACGACGTCGGCGAAACGCTGCTTGTTGCCCGGCCAGTAGGCAAGAAACACTGAGCATTTCCGGCGCGCTCAGGCCTCTCGCAACGGCGCGGATCTGTCGTGGATCGGACCGCGCCGATCGCGAAGCATCCCACCTTGGCGACCAGCCGCCACCGCTGAAATCTCGGCCACGATCGACAGGGCAATCTCGTCCGGTGTCTCTGCCCCCAGGTCCAGCCCGGCGGGGGAGTGGACGCCCGGTGGCAGCGACCCGTCGCTCCCTGCCCATGGCGCGCCGAGCAATTCCATCGTCCGGCGACGTGGCCCGAGCACGCCGATGTACCCCGCACCCGCGTCAAGCAGCGCGTGGAGGTACGCGCGATCGTGCGCCGCGGAGTGCGCCATCACCACGGCCATCGTTCGCCCGTCGATGTCGACGAGACTCGGAAGGAGGACGGTGTCGGACACCAGGTTGGCGCTCACGAGCGCGTCCACGCCTGGAAAGCGCGACGCCGCCGCAAAAGCGGGCCGGTGATCGACAACAGCGACATGCCACCCCATCTGCTTGGCGAGTTGCGCCAGGGGAATTGCGTCCGTACCACCGCCGCAGATGAGCAATCGCGTGCCGGGGCGAATCACTTCGCGCGCGACGTCGCCTGGGTGCGCCGTCAGTGCGGGTTCTCCCTCCGCCACGCTGCCGTCTTCAGCCAGCAGAAGCCGGGTACCGATGGGCGGCCTACCGGCGCTGGCTCGCATGAGCGTGAGCAATGTTGCACCATCGCGCCTGGTGGCGAGGCGTTGGTAGAAGCCGATCGCGTCGCTGAGTTTCGCGTGCGACAGCGGCTCGAGCAGAAGATCGATCACGCCCTGGCAGCCCATCCCGAGTCCCATCACCTCGTCATCCGAGGTGCGCGTGTCGTAGCGAACGAGCTCGACGCGCGATGAGGCAAGAACGTCGGGCGCACGGGCAACGAGGTCGGCTTCGAGACACCCGCCGCTCACTGCGCCGACTGTTGCGCCACCCGCCGTGACGATCATGCGGGCGCCAGCGCCACGATAGACCGAACCTTCCACGGCAATGACAGTGACAAGGACGACGCCCTCACCCCGCTCGGAGGCGGCCGTAAGGGCGCCGTGGATCTTGTCGAGTTCGCGCATTCAGGTGTCAGGCGACAGAGCGGTGACCGTGCGCCGCTGGGGCGTGCCACGACTCGGGGTCGCGGCGGGTACGGATGCGATCCTGGAAGCCGGTACTTCATGCAATGTCGCTCGGGGCGTGGACGGTGTCCATGAGCGGTCACGCAAAGCTGTGCAGTCGCGTCTCTGTTACCGCTTCCTTCCAGTTCACTAGGAACATTTTACACTCCCGGCCCTTACGGCTCACGCGCTGCAAACGCAAAAAAGGCCGCAGTGCCAAACGGCACCGCGACCCGAGGAATCAGCTGGTGGCCTGTCGACAACTACATCAGAGACCAGCAGTGACAGTGAAGGTCACCATGCGGACCCGGGGTGATTCTACAATTCCGTAGGTCTCTCCGACGGTATAAACGAGGGACAGTGCGTCAGACTGGGCTGCGGAAATTCCCGTGACGACGTCCAGCGCCGTCTCGCGAAGCCTTGTAGTGCCGGCACTGGAAGCCCCACGCGGCGCAGCCAGTGAGACAGCCAACGAGCCGCCCTTCGGCATCGGCGCATTCAACGACGCCGAGATCTTCTGGTTCGTCTCGCTGGTGGCGATCGCGTAACTCGACGCCCCCACCGATGCCGAGCTCACCGCGCGCCGAGTGCTGGAGGTGCGCAACGCAAGGGGAAGGACGGTGGTTCCCATTGCCGCATGCGAGGAGGACACCACGCTGAACGTCACCGTCTGGGTGGCCGTCTGGGCGTGGACGATCTCTCCAGACACCAGTGAGGCCATACCGAGGAAACCGACAACTGCCGACCGAGAAAGTTGCATCCGTCGCTTGGCTGATGGAGGGGCAAACCGCGGGCGACACAGCCCGAAGTACGCGTGATCCTCCCTCAGTATCAGCTACACGACCGGAATCCGAAAGCCCCATCACCGTTTTCAGGTGATGCAGCACACACCCAGTCCTGCGCGCTCTACAGGTCTGCAGGCGCAGGACGAATCCTGTTCCATCTCACGCAAGATGCTTCCGGACAACAACTTACAGTGGGACTATCTAGTCCGGAAACGTGATCTCGAATCGAGTGCCCTTGCCTAGTTCACTGGTTGCGAACATCGAGCAGCCCATGCTCGTCGCCAGCGATCGCGCGATGTGCAGTCCAAGGCCAGCCCCCTCGAAGCGACGTGCCGTTGACCCATCTGCCTGGCTGAACGGCTCGAACATCGTGGTGAGTTGGCTGGGCGACATCCCTATTCCCGTGTCGGCTACCACCAGACTCACCGGCGCCGCCCACCCGTTCGGACGCGCGATGGTGACGGTCACACTCCCGGCTGGCGTGAACTTGATGGCATTGCACACGAGCTTGTCCAGCAGCTTGGCGAACCGGACAGGATCCACGCGAACGAGGTCGTAGGATTCCACCTTCAGCGTGAGGGTGAGCCCGCGAAGCTGCGCCTGCTCGCGCCACCGGGTGACGACTTCGCCGGCAATGGCAGCGACGTTCGCGTAGGGCGGAATTGTAGACATGCTCTGCGTGATGGAGAGTGCAACAAGATCCTCGACGAGGCCCAGGAGGCGTTCCCCATTGGCGCGAATCGCCTCGAGCATCTTGAGATCGGATGGACACTGGTTTCCCTTCTTGTTCTGCCGCAGCACCCGCGAAAAGCCGATCACCGAGTTGAGCGGGGTGCGCAGTTCGTGGCTCAGCCGCTCGACGATGTCGTGCTGCTCGGAAGGGGTGTTTCGCGCGGCGCGCGGCGACGATGCTCCCGCCGGATGGACCTCATCGTTATCGAGATGCAGGGCGATGCTCATTGGTGGCGCGGGCTGTCGGAGGGAATCATCTGGACCGCGCGCCGGCGAGGGATCAACCGAAAGGCGACCTCGCGGGTGACGGCTGGCTTCACGCTCACATCGATTTCAGACGGCTCCCAGCGGGTCCCCGCCGGTGCGTCGGTCACGATCCGCACGACGTAGGAGCCGCTCGTCACCTCATTGAAGCGATAGGCGCCAGCCGCATCCGTTGTTGCGTACAACGTGTCGCGCACACCCACCAACGCCACCGCGACCTCGCCGAGTGCACCACCATCTGACAGCGAATCCGCCGTGGTCTCGATGCCGGTGCGCGCAACGATCATCCGTCGCACGGTTCCCGCAACGATGCCAGCGCGCTCCACAGCCAGCGAAAACGTGGTGGGTGCCATGCGCGCGCTGTCGATGCGGACCGTTGGATCGCCAGTAAAAATCGTGGCCGCCTGAGTGGCCTGCTGCGCAATGGCCAGGCGATACTCGCCAGCCGGAAGGCCGGCAAACGCAACGCGTCCGTCTCCATCGGTAATGGCAGCCTGCGGTCCGAGCCGCACGAGTGTTCCGGCGACACCCATGCCGGTTTCCTGATCCACCACCCGGCCGCGCACGCGCCCCGCACTGTGCACTCGGCCCACAGGAACCTTGAGCGGCATCGCATACTCCACGAATGCCACTTCGCGGCTGCGTGGATCGAGGGCATTCGAGACGAGGCGCACTCGCAGGCTCACCGTGGACCCCGTGGTCAGGAGCTGGGACAGCCCGGCATCGAGTTGGGTATTGTGATCGCCGCCGAAGCCGCTCGTCTGGAAGCCGTTGTACGTGAAGTAGGTGCCGCTCCGGATCCGCAATCGGCCATCGCTGCCCAGGGTGACGACATTGTCCGCACCGCGGGTGACCGCCATGCCCTTGCTCGTCTCCCCATAGAAGGAGATCGAGCTCCCGGCAACGTCTGCGTTGACGCCAACAGTGAACTCGTGATAACCGTGGCGGCCCGACGTTGCGGTAGATGCCACGCCCGAGCCGGCGCCGATCCAGGTGCGCACGATGCCGAAGGTCTGCCCCGCGCGAGCGAACAGTCCACTCAGCGACTCATCGTACCGCGTATCGGCGAAGACGCTGGACTTCGCAAGGGTGGAGTACTGAAGACTCAGGCGCGACAGGAACTCGAGGCCGACGGTGGACGACCGGAATTGCTGCGGTGCAAAGATGCCGAGCATAGCGCCGTTCGAGTGGTGCGATCCGGTTGATACGTTCATCTGCAGGCCGGTGATCAGGTGGGCAGAGATAGTGGCGTAATCGTGCACGGCGCCGCGTGTCACGCCCGCGAAGCGGTCATCGGCTGCGATGTGCCCCACGTCATAGTGCACGCGGTCTCCACCCGCGATTCGCGCCGTCGTAGCCACGCCGTCGCCGGCCGGGCCATTGCTGCGCGCACCCTCCAGCTCGATGGTCATCGCATTCAGCGGCGTCAGGGTCAGGGCGCTGCCGATCACCTTGCCGGCGAAGATGCCGCCCGTGCGACTCATTCCGCTCACGGTGAGCTGCGGGGCGGCAAACAGGTCGCCACCACTCGCGGCCACATAGGCCCCGCGCTCCGTGGGAGCGCCAGGCTGAAAGCGAAAGCGCTGGGCAAAGCCGCCCGCGCTCATCGCACCGGCACGAATGTCAACGCCGGAGCCAAAGCCCATCTGGCCACCGCTCGATAGCGACGAGACACGGTACAGCCCATCGCCGACACGTGCTGTGTAATTCGAGCTGCGAAGCTCGATACGATACTCGTCCTGATCGCCGAACTGCGACGTGGTGCCCGGCGCGCCGCGAAACACGAAGGACACCTGCTCACTGCCTCCGTCGCGCAGTTGCCCGCCGCCACTCACTTCATAGGGCGACACCCCCGCCGACGCGTTCGCTGCACGCAGCCGCACGTTCGTGGCGACGCGGTGCAGGGGCTCCGTCATGTTGGCTTCCTGCACGATCGTCACGCGAGCGGAGGACTGCACCCCGTTCGTGCTGTCTGCCTGGTCGGCGACGATGAGCTCGAGCACATCGTCCTGCGCCTGTTCGCTCTTCGTGCGCGTCGCAACCGTTGCCGAGAGCGCAAACGACGCCCCGGGCGCCATGATGAAGTGCGTGGAATCCAGCGCGACGGACCCGCCCAGGGCACTGGTACCGCGCACCGTCACATTCGTGGAAACATTGCCGCGGTTGCTGAGCAGGAATGACGCGCGGTAGGCTTTGCCAGACACCGCATATGTTGGACGATTGGTGAGCGAAAGCTCGAGCCCTCGGCGCACACGCACCTGGATGATGAGCGAGTCCCGTGCGACTGCATGCGTCACGCTGTCTTCTGCCTCGATGCCGATCACGTAACGTCCCGCAGGTGCACGCGCCGGAACACGGAGGCCGATGAGCCAGCTGTCCGTCTCACCCGCGGCGAGTGCAAAGGGGCGCGTTCCCATTGGTGCAGACCAATCAGCGGGCAACGTGAGGCGCGGTGTAAGCGTCACTCGTCCAGCACCCCGGTTCGTGACGCGCAATGCCGTCGTCATCGTGGCGCCGGGGTCGGTCACGGAGGCCGCCGAATCGCGCGCAGCAATCACCAGCGTCTGCGCAGAGACCGACACGGGCCCCGCGATGACGAGGGCAACGAGTGCGAGCGAGGGAGAGCGGCGCACGGTGATCTCAGAACTCGAGCTTGTATTCGGTGGCGAACACCGCGTCGTCGCCGGTGTCTGCGAAGATCAGTGCCTTGTAGCTGCCGGCAGGCAGGGTGTCGAACGTGAAACGCTGGCGCAGCGAGGTCGCGGGATAGAGCAACCCGCGCTGCTGCTCACGACGGCCGCGAAGGGCGCCAGCGGCATCATAGAGTTCCACCCAGATCAACGGCCGGTAGCCGCGGTCGCCGATGTTCTGGACCTCGAGATCGATGACGCGGTGTCCCGCGGAGTCCGTGGCGAGCGTCTGGTTGGAGAAGGACACCTTGCGCGACCCTTGCGCGGGCAGGTGCGTGGCGAGCTGCACGGCATAGCGAACGATCGACCCGAGACCTACCTGCTTCGCGGATGCGACAGGCGGCGCACTCGGCGCGCCTTCCACCATGAGTGCGCTCCAGAACGTGCCGCGAAGCGAGTCGATTGCGGGAACGGTGATGATGTAGCCGATCGTCGTTTCGCTGTTGGGCGGGATGATCAGCGAAGTGGCGGAGGGTTTCACCCAGCTGGCATTCGAGCGCGGCGTCGAGCCGGCGGCGTCGAAGTGCGAGGTGCCGTCCGCGAAGAAATGGTAGTCCGTCTGATATACCCGCACGCTCTGCGGCTCTGCCGTGAGGTTGCGCACGAGGATGGTGCCTTCGTAGCTCTGGCCTGGTGCAGCCGTGTGTTCTTCCACAGTGCTACCGACCACAGAGATCTGGGCGCTTGCCGCGCTCGGCATCGCAACGACGCCCAGTGCCAGGGCGGCGAAAGTCAGGC
>JAYVNZ010000148.1:0-2853 GCA_043758185.1 Gemmatimonadaceae bacterium
TGGAACGCAAGATGATGCTCGAGGCAGAAGGTGCGTCGCGCGCCGAGTGCATGCGCATCCTGCGTCACGAGGCGGGACATGCCATGCAGCACGGCTATCGACTGCATCGCCGGCCGAGCTGGCAACGAATGTTCGGCAGGTCGTCCACGCCGTATCCCCTGTCGTACCGCCCCAAGCCCGCGAGCCGTCGGTTCGTGCAGCACCTTCGTGCGTATTACGCGCAGGCACATCCCGACGAGGATTTTGCCGAGACGTTTGCCGTGTGGATGCAACCGAGGGCGCGGTGGCAGCAGCGCTACGAGGGGTGGCCCGCGTTGCAGAAGCTGGAGTACGTCGATGCGATGATGACGGACCTCGCCGGCGTGCGAGCGCCGGTCAACACCCGCATGCGCGCATTCCCCATATCGAAGAACACGTTGACGCTGCGCGAGCACTACGAGGACAAGCGGTCATTCTACGCTGTGGATTTTCCCAGCACGTATGACGCCGAGCTCCAGAAGGTGTTCTCCACCGCACCGCGGCATGTCACGAAGGAGCTGGCGTGGCGATTCATCACGCGCCACCGCGTCGAGCTGCGCCGCCTGGTGTCGCGGTGGACCGGCGAATCCGACTTCACCATCGACCAGCTGCTGCGAGACATGATCGGTCGCAGCCGCACCCTCAAGCTTCGCGTGGGTGGGCGGGATGCGACGGTGCTCATGGACTTTGCCGGCATGCTGGCCGTTCGATCGGTTCACTTTCTCTACCGACGACGCGTCTCGATTCCCCTATGAGCCCATCCCGTCGCAAGCTTCGCGTGCTCGTCCTCATTGCGCCCGGCCTGACACCGCCGGACGACATCGCGGAGCGCAGTGACCAGGAGCGCCACACGTTCAAGACGGAGTACGACGTCCTGACCACGCTCCGAGCCCTCGGCCATGAGGCGCGTCCGCTGGAGGTACAGGACGAACTCGCGCCCATCCGGCGCGAAGTGGACGAGTGGAAACCCCATGTCGTGTTCAACCTGCTGGAAGCGTTCTTCGACCTCCGCGAATTCGACCAGCACGTGGTGAGTTACCTCGAACTGCTGCGCGTGCCGTACACGGGATGCAATCCGCGCGGGCTGGTGCTGGCGCGCGACAAGTCGCTCGCCAAGAAGATCCTGACGTACCACCGGATTCCCGTGCCCACGTTCGAGGTGGTGCATGCGGGGCGACGCGTGCGTCGGCCGAAGGCACTCGGCTTTCCGCTCATCGTGAAGAGCCTCACCGAGGAAGCGTCCACGGGCATCGCACAGGCGAGCGTGGTGTGGAACGACGAGGAGTTGCAGAACCGCGTCCGGTTCATCCACGAGAGCATCACGGGCGATGCGCTGGTGGAGGAGTTCATCGAGGGACGGGAGATCTACGTCGGCGTGCTGGGCAACACGCGCCTGACCGTGCTGCCGCCGTGGGAATTGTTCTTCGAGCATACTGCCCCGGGCAGTGTGCCGATCGCCACGGAGCGCGCGAAGCACAACCTCGACTATCAGTCACGCCATGGCATCACCGAAGGGCCGGCCAACATCGAGCCTGCCCTGCGCGACAAGCTCGTGAATACCGCGCGGCGCATCTATCGTGCGCTGTCGCTCGACGGATGCGCGCGACTGGACTTTCGCCTGCGCGCGGACGGCACGGCGTTCTTCATCGAGGCGAATCCCAATCCCGAGATCGCCAGCAAGGAAGAGTTCGCCCAGTCGGCGCTGCATGCGGGGATGCGCTACGAGAAGCTGATCGACACGATCGTCTCGCTCGGGATTCGTCGCGGGGCCGTGTGAGCGCTGGACAGGCCTAGCGGAGCGAGACGCGATCCCACCGCTGACTCAGGCTCGACGGGTGCGGCACGAAACCGCGCACTCGTTCCCCAACGCCCCAGAGGCGCCGGGTAGCGGCGAGTGGTATGACGATCGCCTCATCATCCACGAGTACGTGTTCGGCCTCAGCGGCACTGCGTTCCACGTCGTCGCGCGATGCTGACGCGCGACATGCATCGACGGCGCGATCGAGGGCAGCGCCCGGCGCAAACAGCCGCGCATATCCCGATGGGCGAAGGCGCGGTCCCGAGTAGAACAGCAGCTGGGCGAGAAAGCAGGGATTCGCGTCGTTCTGCCCTCCCGCTTCCGCCCACAGGTCGCCGGCACCGGTGAACGGCAACCGTCGTGGAAGCGCACACCGGTTCGCAAGTGAAATCGCCAGCGGTTGGGCGGGAGAAACTCCCACCGGGTCGCCAGCATCGGCTCGGCGCTGTAGCGCTCGGACAGTCGCACGAGCGGCTCATGGATATTCGTATTCACCGGATACAGACCGAGGATGGCGTCGCCCCCCAGTCCATACCCGTCGCCGGGCGCGGCGACAACGAGCGTGCCGCTGCGGCTGCCCGGCCGGCGGCCTGCCTCGCCCCCGCACGCCGCCAACACCAGGCCGAGTGCGATCAGCGCCCGCGACATCATGTCGCCTCTCGCTGCATTGCCGCGAGTCGGTGCGATCGAGGGCGTCGCGCAAGCCGTCACCGACCAGGTTGAAGCCCAGCACCGTGACGGTGATTGCGGCACCCGGATAGAGCATCAACTGCGGCGCGGTGAAGAAGAAGTTGCGCGCGTCATTGAGCATGGCGCCCCACTCCGGCGTTGGCGGCTGTGCGCCGAGGCCAAGGAAACTGAAGCCGGAAATGGCGAGTACCAGTTCACCCATCTCGAGCGTGGTGAGGACAATGACCGCCGGCAAGATACCCGGCAGTACGTGCCGTGCGACGACGCGACAGTCGCGGGCGCCGAGGGCTCGCGCGGCCTCGACATAGCCGCGTTCCCGGTGCGCGAGCACCAGTCCGCGAATGATG
>JAYVNZ010000149.1:0-16392 GCA_043758185.1 Gemmatimonadaceae bacterium
TTCACCACGCAGTTCGAAACAGGAGAGAGACATGGTTCATGCAATTCTTCCGCTGCTTCAGGCAGCGACGGACAACGGCCGCGGCCTCGTGGGCGTGGGCGCCGGCCTCGCCGCTGGCCTCGCCGTGATTGGCGCGGGACTCGGCATCGGCCGCATTGGCGGACAGGCGGTTGAAGGTATGGCGCGCCAGCCGGAAGCGGCGGGTCGCATCCAGACTGCCGCGCTGATCTTCGCCGCGCTCATCGAAGGCGCCGCGCTGTTCGGCGTCGTGATCGGCTTCCAGATGCAGGGCAAGCTGTAATTCGTTTCGGCGCGCCGGTGCCACCGGTGCCGGCGCGCCACCCCCTTCTATTTCTTCATCGACTCCCGATGCGCACCCTGCTTCGATCGCTCGCCCTCGTACTGTTCGCGGCGACCCCCGCACTCGCCGAACCGGCCAACACCAACCTGCTCGACGCCAACTATGGCGTGATGGCGTGGGTGCTGATCGTGTTCATCGGCCTGTTCGTCATTCTCAAGGTCTTTGCGTTCGGCCCCATCCTCAAGTCCGTCGAGGCGCGCGAGCAGGCGCTCGAAGACGCGATCAATGCAGCCAAGCGCGATCGTGAGGAAGCCGCCACCCTGCTGGCCGAGCATCGCGCCAACCTCGAGGCCTCGCGCGGCGAGGCGCAGAAGATCATCGCTGACGCGCGCATCGCCGCCGAGCGTGTGCGTGCGGAACTGGTGGAGCAGGCGCATGCGGAGCAGGCCAGCATGCTGGCCCGCGCTCGCCAGGAAATCGAGAGCGAGAAGACCCGCGCGATTGCCGAGCTTCGCCGCGAGGCTGTGGATCTCGCCATTGCCGGTGCGTCAAAGGTGATCGAGAAGAATCTCGACCAGGACGCCAACCGCAAGCTCGTCGAGAGCTTCCTGGCCAGCGTGACGCCCGCCGCCGTGACGGCGAGCCGATAGCCGATGCGCGACACGACGATTGCGCGCAACTATGCGGAAACGCTCCTGGCCCTGGCGGGCAAGGCAAGCGACCTTCGTGGCTGGGGCTCGATGATCACCGACATCGGGGCGTCGATGAATACGAACCCGAAGCTGCGCCTGTTCCTGGAGTCGCCGCGCGTTGGCACGGCCGAGAAGAACGCGGTGCTGACGGCGGCATTCACCGACAAGGTGCCGCGCAACTTCCTGCGCTTCCTCCAGTCGCTCGTGACGCATCGCCGGCAGATGCTCATTCCGGAGATCGCGCGCGAGTACCTGGACCTGGTAGACGCAGCCGAGGGTCGCATGCATGCGCGCGTGACGGTCGCGCGTGCGACGAGCGACGAGGAGACATCGGCGATCACGCAGCAGTTGTCGCGGATGTTCGGCAAGGACGTGGTGCCGCATCTCAGCGTGGATCCCGCCATCATGGGTGGGGTGATCGTCCATGTGGGGGATACGGTGCTGGATGGTTCGGTGAAGAAGCGGCTGATGTCGCTGCGCAGGCGGATGCTGACCGGGGCGTAAGCTCTTCCAGGCAGAGCGCAGCCAGTATCAACACAAGACCATAGTATCGAGTACTCAGGTTCCAACTCAAAAGGAGTACTTCCGGCGCCACCGTTTGTGTACTGGTCCGGCGGTAGTGGCCCTTGAAGTCTGTACTCGTACTGCGTTGGCTACTTGGTACGGAGTACTGGCGTCTTCAGTTGGTACTGCTGAAAGGGCCACCCGCAGGGGTGGCCCTTTGCAGTCTGCGCGCTCACGTGCGCATCAGTTGTTCGACGTGGGTACCGATGCCTTCGATTACCGGCCGAATTGGTAAGACTGGTACGCCAGCAGGAAGAAATAAAGACTCGCGGCGATGCTGCCCAACACCCAGTTCCGCGATACCGGTATGCCGGCGCAAATCGCGGAGACGATCGTCAAGGTCAGGGCACTGCAGTACCAACCAAAGACATGAGTACTTCGTACTCAGGTTCCAGCTCAGTACGAGTACTCCCGGCGCCACCGTTTGTGTACTGGTCCGGCGGGAGTGGCCCTTCAAGACTGTACTCGTACTGCGTTGGCTACTCGGTACGAAGTACTGGCGTCTTTTGTTGGTACTGCAGTGCCCTGACTAGAACTGACATACAACGTCCCAGCCCCGCCGCGCATATAATTGGGGAGCCTCGCCCCCCGCCCTCTGGAGTCCAACGCATGATGCGCCCCACCCGCCGCGCCTTCGCGGTACTCGTACTCGTCGCTGCCCCCCTGGCCGCGCAGCAGTCCATCGAGGCCGACAAGGCCCTCCTCGCCACGGAGCGGTACGTACGCCCACCGGCGGACATCGAACGGCTGATCACGGCGCCGAGGCAGCTCAACGCCACGCTTACGCAGCAGAGTCCCGATCGCACGCACTTCCTTGCGCTTCATGGCGAGGGCCTGGGCAACGAGGTGAAGTTCGGCAAGCCGCACTACTACCTGGGCGGGCTGCAGGTGGACTTCGGCGCCAACCGCGTGCGCAGCTTCACCACGCGTGGGCAGGCGTCTGTCGAGATCGTGGATGGCGTGAGCGGCGCGCGTGTCACGGTCCACGCTCCGGCCGGTGCCACCATGTCATCGCCCGCGTGGTCACCGGACGGGTCGAAGCTCGCCTACTTTGCGAACCTCGACGACGCCAGCTACGTCTACGTCGCCGATGCGAAGTCTGGTGCGTCCCGACGGCTCAGCGATCGCGCGGCACTGCCCGTGGTTGCGACCGCGCTGGACTGGGCACCCGACGGCCAGTCGGTCTACGCCGTGCTCGTGCCGCAACAGCGACTGCCGTTGCCGAGCGAGCCCGCGGTGGCGAGCGGCCCGATCGTGCGCATGACGGGCGGTCGGAAGGTCAAGACGCCGACATACGCGAGCCTGATGCAGACGCCGTACGAACGGGCGCAGCTCGAGTATTACACCACGGGCCAGCTGAGCCGCATCGACCTCAAGGGGGGCGTGACGAACGTTGGCGCCCCGGCGATGATCGACAGCGTGAATGTCTCACCGAACGGCCAGTACCTGCGCGTGAGCGTGATGCAGAAGCCGTTCTCCTACCTCGTACCCGTGTCGTCGTTCGGCTCGCACGAGGAGCTGTGGTCGAGTGACGGACGACTCGTCGCCACGCTGGCGAAGCGACCGTTGCGTGAGAACGAAACGTATGGAGACGACCCCGCCGCGGCGGGCGGACGTGGTGGTGCAGCGAACGATTCGGCCCGTCGCGCCTTTGCGTGGACGGCTGAAGGCGGACTCGCGTTCCTGGCGCAGGATCCTGCGCCGCAGCGCGCTCGTGGTGCCGCGGCGCCGGCGACCGATTCCGCGGATGCCACGGTTGGTGACAGCGCGCGTGCCCCGCGTCGCAAGGACCGCCTGTACACGTGGAGCGCCCCGTTCGACGCTGCCGGCCCGAAGGCCATTGCCGAGAGCGACAACCGCATTGCCGGCATGGTGCTGTCGTCTGATGGCAAGTGGGCATTGCTGAGCGAAACCGCGAGCGGCGCAACGCACACGTACGCCGTGTCGCTCGCCGACCCGTCCAGGAAGCACACGATCTTTCGTGCAGTCGGTGCGCAGGCAGGATTCAGCAGTGGTGCGCGTGGGGCAGGGGGCGGGGCTCGCGCCACGACAGGCGACGACGGCTTCTACGCCAACCCGGGCACGGTGGTGCTCCGCCAGGCCGGCGGCGACCGCCGCGCCCTCCTCAGCGGTGACGGGAGCAGCGTGTTTCTCGAGGGGACGCACTACGCACGCGACGCTGTGACAACCGCGCCACGTACGTTCGTCGACAAGGTGAACCTCGCGACGGGCGCCAAGACGCGGTTGTTCGAGAGCGACACGGCCGTCTACGAGAGCGCACCGATGCCGCTGGACGATGATTTCTCGCGATTCATCGTCACGCGAGAGACAGAGAAGGTGGTACCGGATCAGTGGCTCCGCGATCGCACCACAGGCAAGCTGGCGCGCCTCACGGAGAACAAGGACGTTACCCCCGACGTCACGAACATGCCGCGCAAGATCATCCAGGTCACCCGCGCCGACGGCAAGACGCTCTGGGTGAACGTCACGTTCCCGCCCAACTATCGCGAGGGCACTCGGCTCCCGGCGATGTTCTGGTTCTATCCGTACGAGTATGACAGCCAGGAGTCGTACGACCGCACGCGGCGCACGTTGAACAAGCACAAGTTTCCGGTCACGCAGCCGCGCTCCATCGAGTTCATGGCGACGCAGGGGTACGTGGTGGTGCAACCGGATATTCCCATCTTTGGTACCGCAGGGCGCCTCAACGACAACTACGTGACCGACCTGCGGAACGGCCTCACGGCGGTCATCGACGAACTGGACAAGCAGGGCATCATCGATCGTGCGCGACTCGGCATCGGCGGCCACTCGTATGGCGGCTTCAGCACGGTGAATGCGATGGTCAACCTGCCGTTCTTCAAGGCAGGCATCGCGGGGGACGGCAACTACAACCGCACGCTCACGCCGAATGGATTCCAGAGTGAGCGCCGCGACCTGTGGGAGGCGCGCGAGACCTATCTCTCGATGTCGCCATTCCTGAATGCAGACAAGCTGCAGGGCTCGCTGCTCATGTACCATTCGATGGAGGACCAGAACACGGGTACAGATCCCTCGAACTCGGTGCGTCTCTTCCACGCGTTGCAGGGCATGGGCAAGCAGGCGTCACTGTACATGTACCCGTACGAGGATCACGGTCCGCTGATCCAGGAGACAGTACTGGATCAGTGGGGGCGGTGGGTGGCGTGGCTTGACTTGTACGTCAAGAATGCTGGGGTGAAGGAGCTGGTGCCGTGACAGCGACAGCGAGTACAAACCGAAGACCATAGTACCTACTGGGTACCAAGGTTCCAACTCAGTACGAGTACCGCTACGCCACCGTTTGTGTACTGGTCCGGCGGCGGTAGCCCTTCCAAACTGTACTCGTACTGCGTTGGCTACTGAGTACTGGGGTACTGGCGTCTTCGGTTGGTACTGCTGTGCTACTTCCCGGCCGTAATGCGGTAGATGCGTCCGCCCAGGTCGTCCGTCACGTACATGGAGCCATCAGCGCCCATTGCCATGCCCGTGGGCCGGTGCTTCGCCGTTCCTGGCTGGAGCTGTGCCGCCGGCACCGCTGCGAAACCATCCGCAAAGACTTCGTATGCAGCCGACGTCGCCCCGCTGGCCAGCGGCTGGAACACGATCTTGTATCCCGCCTGCGGCTCCGGCGCACGGTTCCACGATCCGTGGAACGCGATGAATGCGCCGTCCTTGTACTTCGCCGGGAAGGCGGCGCCCTTGTAGAACAGCAGCGACATTGGCGCCCAGTGTCCGGGATACACGGCAACCGGTGCCTTCTTGCTGTCGCACCGCGCTGACTTCTTGCCGTCGCCGCCGTATTCGGGAGCGTCAACGAGCTTCTTCTCGTCCACCGCGTAGTAGCAGTACGGCCATCCGAAATCGTCCTTCTCGTTCACCTGCAGCAACTCCTCGGCGGGATTTTCTGCCTGGTACTGCGACGTAGGGAACAGCTTGGGCCAGTTGTCATGCAGCTGGTCGCGCCCGTGCTGTGTGGCGTAGAGCTTTCCGTCCGGCCCGTAATCCAGGCCCATGCCGTTGCGGATGCCCGTGGCGAACCGTGCGGACGACGAGAAGTGCTGGCCCGTCTTGCGCGCGTCGAAGCGGAAGAGGCCGGCGCGCGTCGCCAGCTCGGGGCAGGGGTCCTTGCCCAGCGACTCGTTCGCCCGGTCCTTCACCTGGCAGCTGTTGGACGGCGAGCCCACGTTCATGATGAGCATGCTGTCGGCGCCAATGACGAAATTCCGCGCGCGATGGCCCGGCAGCGGAATGCCGTCGACGACGACCTCGCGTTTGCCGGCGGGCACGAGGGCCGAGTCTGCACGCTGGTAGCGGACGATCTGGGTGCCTTCGTCGACGTACAGGTACCCGTTGGCCAGGCCGATGCCCGTGTTGCCGATGGTGCCCACGCGGGTCACGATGTCGGCATGGCCATCGTGATTTGTGTCACGCAGGGCGACGAACGACACGACGGGCGGTGGCGGGGCAGTGGTGTCCTTTGTCTTTCCCGTGCCATCCACGGTGACGTAAAGATCGCCATTCGATGCGACGGTGGCGTGGCGGCCGTGCGCGATGCTGTCGGCGAACACGGTCACGCAGAATCCTGCCGGCACGGTGATGCCGCTGTTCGCGTCGCCACATGCGGGGGCTTTCGCGGCGGCCGTGGCGGCGGAGTCGGCTGGGGGCGGTGTCTTGTCGGTGGACTTGCAGGCGGATACGAGCAGGGCGGTTGCGAGCGCGGCGTGGCCCAGCCGGACGTGCATGTGCATGGATGGTCTCCAGAAGGGGATCCTTACAAACTGCAGTAGAAACAGCAGACAACAGTACCTTGTACAAAGTAGCCGACGCAGTACCAGTACCTCCGGCGCCGACCTATCCTGCGGTAGAAGCCCTTCGCGACTATACTCGTACTGCGTTGGCTACTGCGTACAAAGTACTGGCGTCTTCAGTTTATACTGGTTTCCGATGATATTTGAGCTCCGTACCCCGTCCCCGCCATCCGACCAGTCATGAGTGGCCGCACCGACGTCCGTCACGTTCCCAAGCCCTGGGGCCACGAAACCATCTGGGCCGCAACCGACCTCTACGTGGGCAAGATCCTGCACATCAAGGCCGGAAAGAAGCTGTCCGTGCAGTACCACGTGCAGAAGGACGAAACGGTCTACCTGCTGTCCGGCATCCTGCGCTATTGCGTGCAATTGGAAGGGAGTGCCAAGCCGGTGGACATGAAGCTTGCAATAGGAGAGGCTTTCCGGATTACTCCCGGCACCATTCACTACATGGAAGCGGTCACCGACTGCGACGTGCTCGAGGCGAGCACGCCACATCTGGATGACGTGGTCCGCCTCCAGGACGCCTACGGGCGCGAGGGCACGAGCGCACCATGAAAGTCATCATTCCGCTGGCCGGCAAGGGAACGCGGCTCCGTCCGCACACGCACCTCGTTCCGAAGCCCATGCTCCAGATCGCCGGCAAGCCGGTGATGGCGTACATCCTGGAGGATCTGCAAAAGCTGGGGAACGTGGACCAGGTGGTCTACGTGACAGGGCATCTCAAGGAGAAGGTCGAGGACTACACGCGGAAGGAGTTTGCGTCGCTGCCATCGGTGTTCGTGGAGCAGACGGTGCAGGATGGCACGGCAGGAGCGGTGAAGCTCGCACAGCCGTGGGTGGACCAGGACGTCCTCATCATCTTCGTGGACACCATCTTCGAGACGGACCTGTCGATCATCAAGAACACCGATGCCGACGGGATCATCTGGGTAAAGGAAGTGGAGGATTACCAGCGCTTCGGCGTGGTGGTCACCGACGCGAACGGCAACATGACGCAGATCATCGAGAAGCCGACCACGCCCATCTCCAAGCGCGCGAACATCGGCCTCTACTACATGAAGAACTGGAAGCTGCTGTACGAAGGCATCGATCACGTGCTGACCCAGCCCAAGAACAAGGGGGAGTACTACCTCACCGATGCGTTCCAGTACATGATCGACAAGGGCGCGAAGATCAAGGTCGTGGACGTGGAAGGCTGGTACGATGCGGGCAAGCTGGACACGCTGCTCGAGACCAACCAGATCGTGCTGTCGAAGGGTGCGGCACGCCGTCCGGCGAACGTGGAGAAAAGCGTCACGATCCACGATCCCGTCTACATCGAGGACAATGTGACGCTGTCCAACTCGGTGATTGGTCCCAACGTGTCGATCGGCACGGGGAGCGTGGTCCAGGGCTCCACGCTCACCCACACCATCATCGGCAAGAACGGCAAGGTGACGCACTCCACGCTGCACAATTCCCTGATTGGCAACGACGTGACGATCAGCGGACTGCGCGGCGAGTTGACGGTGAGCGACGACTCGGAGATCCGCGGGGAGGCCTGATTGCCTTCCGGTCGGGGCCGGGATCCTGAAGTGACGGTCCCGGCCGTGGTGGGGTGTATATTGTTCGAACGTCGAGCATGTCGTGGAACCGCGTCTCCTGATCACCCGTTCATTTGCGCTGGACGTCGCGGCGCCAGCGTCACCCCGCTCCCTGCCTTGCTTCACCACCCGCGCATCGGGACCGCTCGATGCGCTCAGTTGTTCCGCGTACCACTCCTACCAGGACAGTCACAATGCACATGATTCGCCGGAACTGCAGTCGAGGGTTCGCCCTCGCGCTGTTTCTGCTGGCCGCGCTTCCCGCAACAGGACGTGCCCAGGGCGGGAGCATCATCGGCCGCGTCACCGAGGACAAGTCGGGTCGTCCCGTTGAACAGGCCCAGGTCAACGTGGTTGGAACGACGATTGGCGCGCTCACAAACTTCGACGGCCGCTACGTCCTGCGCGGCGTGCGGGCGGGCGCCTACCAGGTGCGCGTCCTGCGCGTGGGGTACGCCGAGGCAAAGCAGAGCGTCGCGGTACGCGGTGACGAGGCGGCCTCGGCGAATTTTATTCTCTCCAGCGTGGCGGTGAGCCTGGCGACTGTCGTGACCACGGCCACTGGCGAACAGCGCCGCATCGAGATCGGCAACGCCACGGCGAACATTGCGGTGTCGGACGTGGTCAAGAGCGCTCCCATTTCCAGCGTGAACGACCTGCTGAATTCACGCGCGGCGGGTGTCAGCGTCACGAGCGGCACGCAGACGGGCACGGGTGCGCGTATTCGTGTGCGCGGCACGAACTCGATCAGCCTGAACAACGAGCCGATCTGGATCATTGACGGCATTCGCATGACGAGCTCCAACGGGAGCTTCTCCACGGCCACCGGCAACGGTGCGTCAGGCAATACGGGAGGGAACAACGCCAGCCGCATCGGCGACATCAATCCCGAGGATATCGAGAACATCGAGATCGTGAAGGGCCCGTCGGCCGCCACGCTCTATGGCACCGATGCGGCCAACGGCGTGGTGGTGGTCACCACGAAGCGCGGTCGCGCTGGCGCACCGGAGTGGAGCGCCTTCGTAGGAGGAGGCGCCATCAAGGATCGCAACGAATATCCCACCGCCTACACGCTGTTCGGCACGCGTACAGACGGCGTGAGCCCGACGGCGCCGAGCTTCTGCAACCTCCAGCGCGTCGGCATCGGCCTCTGCAAGGTGGACTCGATCGGTGCGCTCAACATCTTCAAGGAAAAGGACCTCACCCCGGTCGCTACCGGCAACCAGCGCCAGATCGGTCTGCAGGTGAAGGGCGGAACGGAGTCCATCAATTACTTCATTGGTGGTGACGAGTCCAAGGAAATCGGGATCCTGTCGCTGCCGCAATTCGAGCGCGACCGGTTCGTGCGCGACAGCCTGCCGTTGCATGAATGGACCGACCGTCCCAACACCTCGGATCGCAAGTCACTTCGCGTGAACGTGAACTCGTCCGTGTCGTCCAAGCTCGACCTGTCGGCGCAGACCAACTTCATCCAGGTGGCGCAGCGCTACGCCCTCGAGTCCAATTCGACGGCCGGCCTTGGTTCGCATCTGTTCGGGGGCCCTGGGTATCGCGCCAACGGCACCGTGGGCACCCTCGGCACGCCGCTCAATGGCTATCGTGCCTGGACGCCGGGCTACATGTGGCAGGAAAAGACGGCGCAGGAAGTGAATCGGTTCATCTGGAGCGGCAACGCCGCGTGGCGACCCGCGACATGGCTCTCCAATCGCTTCACGATCGGGCAGGACTTCAGCGGTCGTGACGACCAGAACCTGCTGCTCCGCGGTGAGGGGCCGCCCCTGTCGGCTACCACGCGCCTTGGCTCGCGCGGTGTGAGCCGCGTGAACATCAGCAACTTCACGGCGGACATGGGAAGCACGGCGTCGTTCACGCCGCAGCAGTGGCTCAACCTCAAGACGACGGTGGGCGCGCAGTACATCAATACGTATACGACGGGCGCCCAGAGCGGAGCGAACCAGCTCGCCGCGGGTGCACAGACGGTGCAGTCGGGCGCCCAGCCGTTCGTGTTCGAAACCAGCGCCATTCAGAAGACGGTTGGCGTGTTTGTGGAGCAAGCCGTGGCGCTGCGCGACCATCTCTTCCTGACGGCCGCAGTTCGCTCCGACCAGAACTCGGCATTCGGGACGTCGTTCCAGCGAGTGTTCTACCCGAAGGTGAGTGCCTCATGGCTCGTGTCCGAGGAGCCGTTCTGGCGCGCGCCGTCGTGGGTTACGTCAATGCGCCTGCGCGGTGCATATGGACAGTCCGGCGTGCAGCCGGGGCCGACCGACGCGCTCCAGTTCTACACGGCAGGCACGTCGAACGTCAACAATACCGACGTCGCCACGGTGACCTATGCAAGTCTCGGCAACACGAACCTCAAGCCGGAGCGCAGCGGTGAGTTCGAGGGTGGCTTCGAAACGCAGCTGTTCAGTGGGCGTCTCTCGCTCGACGCGACGTACTACAACAAGCACACGAAGGATGCGCTGATTTCCGCCATCGTGCCGCCATCGTATGGCATCGTCAGCCGCCAGCTGTCGAACCTCGGCGCCGTGCGCAATTCGGGATTCGAGTTCCAGGTGAACGCCGTACCCTTGGATGCAAAGGGTTATGGATGGGATCTCGGCGTGCAGGCGTCCATCAACTCCAACAACGTGGAGAGCCTTGGCGACACGCCACCGCAGATCGGGGACGCGTCGCGCGTTGTCGTGGGGTATCCCATCGGCGGACTGTGGGCGAAGCCGATCCTCGGGTACGAGGACAAGAACAAGGACGGCATCCTGACGTACTTCGCCGATCCCGCGAAGAACGAAGTGTTCATCGGCGACTCCGCGGTATTCCGTGGCTACGCAACGCCGCGGTATCAGGCGACGCTGACCTCCGGGTGGGAGGTGCTGCAGCGCAAGTTGCGGTTCCAGACGCTGCTCGATTACCGCGGCGGCAACAGGTGGTTCAACGACACGGAGCGCCTGCGGTGCCAGCGGCCCAACTGTCAGGGCCGCAACTATCCGAACGCTCCGTTCGCGCTACAGGCGGCGAACATCGCACGCCTTGAAAATCCGGCCAATACGCTGGACGGCTACTTCCAGGATGGCGCATTCGTCCGGCTGCGTGAAGTGTCGCTCCAGTACACGCTGTCTCCCGCCCTGGCGGGCCGGGTGCTCCGCGGAAAGTCCGCGTCGCTGTCCGTTGCCGGACGCAACCTGAAGCTCTGGTCGAAGTACCTGGGCACCGATCCGGAAACCGCCTTCAACTTCACCAGTGGCACCGATGTTCCTGCTGACTTCCAGACGCTCGCACCGCCGAGCTATTTCGTCTTCCGCGTCAACGTCGGGTACTGAGACATGAAATCATTCCTGAAGCTCCCGATGTCGGCTGTTGCGCGCACCGCCGCAGGTATCACTGCCTTCGGCCTTGCCCTCGCCGCCTGCTCCAGCATCACCGACAACCTGCTGACGGCCGAGACTCCCACCATCATCCCGCCGGGGCTGACGCAAACGGCCGAGGGGGCGCTGGGGCTGGCCAACGGCACGCTCGACACGTTCCGTAGCATCACGGCGGGCAACGAAAGCACGTGGCTGTTTGGCGGCCTGCTCGCCGACGAATGGTCCACGAGCTCCACGTTTCCGCAGAACGACGAAACGGACCAGCGCCACATCCAGGAGAACAACAGCCAGGTCACCGGCATGCTGTATCGCCTCTACCGCACGCGCATCCGCGCGGCGGAGGCGATTACCGCGTTGAACAAGTACGCTCCGGTGAATGCGACGAATCGTACGCTGATTGGCGAGATGTATTTCGCCAAGGGATTTGCCGAGATGCAACTGGCGCAGGACTTCTGCAACGGTATCCCGATCAGCAACCTCGTGGACGGCGTGCCGCAGTCCGGCGATCCCGAGACCGACGCAAAAGTCTTCACGAGGGCCCTGGCGTCGTATGACAGCGCCATTGTCCTCGCGAACGGTACCGATACCCGCTCGGTGTACATCAACCGCGCCGCACGCATCGGCAAGGCACGGGCGCAACTCGGCCTGAAGCAGTTTGCCGAGGCGGCGGTCACGGTTGCCGGTATTCCGACGTCCTACGCGTACACGCACACCTTCTCGCTCACCACGGGTACGAATACGATCTGGGGTCAGGGATTCTCGGCCGCGCGGTACGTGGTTGGGGACAGCCTGGAAGGCAACGCGCGGAATATCTTCGTGAAGAACGCCTTGCCGTTCGTCTCGGCCAAGGATCCCCGTCTCACGGTGGAGTTGCTCACCGGTAACGGTCAGGACGGGCAGACGCGTGTCCGCCGCACACCGCTGTATGGACAGCTCACCGCGGTGGAAGTGGTGAACGGCATCGATGCGCGCATGGTCGAAGCCGAGGCCGCGCTTGCGGCGGGCGACGTGGCGAAGTTCTTCGCCATCCACAATACTCTCCGCGCTGCGCCGCCGAAGCTTGGCGAAGTGCAGCCGACCGCACTCGCTCCCCTCGTCGATCCTGGTACGGATGCCGGCCGCCTGTCCCTGCAGTTTCGGGAGAAGGCGTTCTGGACATTCAGCCGTGGCCAGCGTCTTGGTGACATGCGCCGTCTCGTGCGCCAGTATGGGCGCGCGGTCACGGCCGTGTTCCCGGTGGGCATTCACTACAAGGGCGGTGATTATGGCGTCGACGTGAATTTCCCCATCGTCACGGACGAGAAGAACAATCCGAAGTTCAACGGCTGTCTTGATCGCGGGGCGTGATGCCACGCGCGTGACAGAGCGGCAAGAGCGGGGGAGGCGACACCAGTCGCCTCCCCCGTTTCACATCACACGGTGAGGCGTGAACGCGCGCCTGATTCAGCGCTCACGATTACCATCCGGTTGCCGCCACCAGTAGACAGAGCGCCCGACTGACGCCGAGTGCACCATCGGTGTTGTCGTACCACTCGGCGGAGGTGTGGATACCGCCACCACGACCGCCGGCACCAATCGCGACGGCCGGAATGCCCAGGCTGATCGGCACGTTGGCATCCGTGGAGGCAGTCGCCAGCTCGGGCATCCTGCCGATGATCGACGTCGCGTGCATCGCGGCGCGCACGAGTGGGTGCGCGTCGTCCACCTCGCCGCACGGTCGGTCGCCGATCAGGTCGATCGTGAACGACAGGGGGGTGGTACCCGGCGCGCGCCGACTGTTCTCCTCGTGCGCGGCCACCCGCACAGCCTTGTGAATGTCGGTGGCGCACCGGGCCAGCACATCCGTGCTCGACGAACGCAGGTCCACCTCCAGCCATGCCTCGGCTGGAATGGCATTGACGCTGATGCCTCCACCGATGCGGCATACCGACAGCGTGGTGCGGGGGGTTCGTGGAATCGGCAACGCCGCGAGCTTGGCTGCCGTGGCGCCCGCGGAATGCACGGGGTTCGGCACCCCGAATGATGCCCAGCTGTGACCACCTTCTCCGCGAAACGTGACGCGGTAACGGCGCGCGCCCAGGGCGCGGGTGACGATACGTTCGTCGCCGGCACCATCGAGTGCGATGCATGCCGCCGGTGCCTTGCTCGCGTTCGCGAAGAGGTGCTTCACGCCGCGCAGGTCGCCTGCTCCTTCCTCGCCGACGGTTGCGGCGAACAACACGGGGCGGCGTGTGCAGAGGCTGGTGCCGTCGACTGCCTCCGCGAGCGCGAGCATCGCGGCGAGCCCACGCGAATTGTCCACGATGCCGGGTCCGCGGAGCTGCGAACCATCGCGTTCGACCCCCACGGGCGTGCCGGCGGGGAAGATGGTGTCGAGATGGGCGCACAGTACCACCGGTGCAATGTCCGCGGTACCTGCGCGCATGCCGAGGACGTTGCCCACGTCATCCACGCGCACCTGCGAGAGCCCGAGGCGCCGAAACCGCTCGCTCACCCACGCGCCTCGCGCCTGCTCGTTCCCCGTGGGCGACGGAATTTCCGAGAGGGCGACCTGCGCGGCGATGATGCCATCATCCCTCGCGGCAAGCGCCGCCCGTGCTGGAGCGAGCCACTCGTACATCGTCGCGAATTCGCGGGAAGCCGCTGCGGTGCCGGTACGCATGTTGTATCTATGGCGAGTGATGACCGTGCGGCGCAAGGGCGTTGGCGGGGCGCGCGCACCTACCAGAGACTCGAGCGATGAAGCAGGAATGACTGAGGCCGCGCGCCCGACACTCGGCCGCAACGTATTCGCCCTCGCGGCGGTGAGCTTTCTCACCGACGTGTCGAGCGAGATGATCTACCCCTTGCTTCCGGTCTTCCTCACCACCGTGCTGGGCGCCAACGCCAGCTTCATCGGCGCCATTGAGGGGGCTGCGGAAACCACGGCAGCGCTCCTCAAGCTCGCGAGCGGCTGGTGGTCCGACCGCGTGCGGCGGCGCAAGCCACTGGTTGTCGCGGGCTACGCCATCGCGTCACTCATGCGACCGCTGGTGGCCATCGCGCAGACTGCGTCGCAGGTCCTCATGATTCGCGTGGCAGACCGCGTGGGGAAGGGCATCCGCAACGCTCCGCGCGATGCACTGCTCGCGGATTCGGTGCATCCCAGCATTCGGGGCCGCGCGTTCGGCGTACACCGCATGGGCGATCACATCGGCGGCGTGCTTGGCCCGCTCATCGCCTTTGGATTGTTGAGTCGGCACATCGCCGACCTGCGTACGGTATTCTGGCTTGCGGCCATTCCGGGCGTGCTGTCAGTGATTGTCGTCATCCTGTTCGTGCGCGACGTTCCGCGCGCGGCCGCCGATCCCACGCTTGCGGCAGATGCACCACTGGACCTCACGCAGCCGCTCGGCACCACGTTCTGGCGCGTGCTGGCCGTGATCTTCCTGTTCACACTCGGCAATTCCACCGACGCGTTTCTCCTGCTCCGCGCCAGCCAGCTCGGTGTGCCTGTGGCGCTCGCGCCCATCCTGTGGGCGGCGTTGCACGTCGTGAAATCGGCGTCGAGCGTGCCGGGAGGTGCGTTGTCCGATCGCATCGGCCGGCGGCCAACGCTCATCGCCGGCTGGTTGCTGTACGCCGCTGTGTACCTCGGCTTCGCGCGCGCGGGCGCGGCGTGGCAGGCGTGGGCGCTGTTCGGGGTCTACGGCATCTTCTTCGGACTCACCGAGGGCAGCGAGCGGGCGCTCATCGCCGACCTGGTCGGCGCCAGTCGCCGAGGCACGGCGTACGGCTGGTATAATCTTGCCGTGGGACTCGGCGCGCTGCCCGCCTCCCTCCTGTTCGGGTACGTGTGGGATCACGCGGGAGCGCCAGTTGCCTTCGTGATGGGCGCGTCCATGGCGGGGGCTGCGGCGGTCGGGATGGCTTTGGTGGGCTCGCGCCCACTGTCGTCCTGAGCGCAGCGAAGGACCTGCTGCCTGGCTAAGCAGGGAGCAGGTCCAGGACGACGATGGGTGTCCGGCCACCGACGGCTAGCGGCCCGCCGCACCGCGTCTATATTCGCGCCGGGACGCCGTTCCCCGCGTCCCATCTCGATGTGCGCTGAAACATGCTGTCGCACGTGTACGGGCCCCGCGACGCAGTGGGGTAGCTGGCTGCATCCACTGCCCCACCACCGGAGTTATTCATGAAGAGAGTCATCGCCCTTGGCCTGCTTGCCGCGGGACTCACCGCGTGCTCGGATGTCCCGCCGACATCCGCGCCTGTCACCCTGTCCCCCACGACGGCCTCCGTGTCGCGGGCCGGCGATCCCATCCTCGACAGCTACATCGTCACGTTCAAGGAGAGCGTGTCGGACGTGGATGGCACCTCCAATGATCTCGCCGCGAAGTCAGGCGGCAAGGTGAAGTTCACCTACAAGTACGCCCTGAAGGGAATGGCCATTCAGCTTCCCGCGGCGGCCGCAGCAGCGCTCGCGAACGATCCACGCGTGGCGAATGTGGAACAGGACCAGACAATGTCCATTTCCACGGTACAGTCTGGCGCCACGTGGGGAATCGACAGGATCGACCAGCGCGCGCTGCCGCTCAGCGGCACGTACGTGTACAACGCCGACGGCACTGGCGTGACAGTGTACATCATCGATACCGGTATCAACCTCACCCACAGCGAGTACGCTGGACGCGCCTTCACGGGTGTGGACGAGGTCACGGCGGGGGGTACGGCCGCGGACTGCAACGGCCACGGCTCGCACGTGTCGGGAACGGTCGGCGGCACGACCTACGGCGTTGCCAAGAAGGTGAAGCTCGTGGCGGTCCGCGTGCTCGACTGCAATGGATCGGGCACCAATTCAGGCGTCATTGCCGGCATCGACTGGGTCACGGCCAACAAGGTGCTCCCAGCCGCGGCGAACATGAGCCTGGGCGGCGGATTCTCCTCGACGCTCAATGCGGCGGTGGACCGCTCAACGGCAGCGGGCGTGACGTACGCCATCGCGGCGGGCAACAGCACGGCCGACGCCTGCAACTCGTCCCCGGCGAGTGCGGCCTCGTCCATCACGGTGGGCGCCAC
>JAYVNZ010000150.1:0-8258 GCA_043758185.1 Gemmatimonadaceae bacterium
ATCAGCGCCCGCGGTGCGTGCCGCCGTCCGTCAACGAGGCCGAAACCCCAACGGACTTTCCCGGCCGTTCGGCCAGGTACATGCCACACGAATGAGCGACGTCCGTGTGTACTGCCTCTGCATTTGATGTCCTGTCAAACCGTCAGGCTGTCAGACGGTCCGACCTGCTTCTAGTGGTGTCCTTCGCGCATCTGGCCAATGAACACCGATGCCAGCAGCGAGAAGATGAATGCCTGAAGGAACGACACGAACAACTCCAGCATCATGATGCCAACCGCGAGTGCCAGCGGCGCCGTGCCGAGCAGGTAGCTCTTGAACGCGAACACCAGCCCAATGAGCGCAAGGACAACGATGTGCCCCGCCGTCATGTTCGCGAACAGTCGAATGGCCAGCGCGAACGGCTTGGTGAGCTTGCCCACGAACTCGATGGGCGACATCAGGAGGAACATCGGCAGGCGCATCACCGCCGGCAGGTCATTGTTCCAGTAGAAGATCGTGCGGAGGTAGCCCAGCCCGTTGGCGCGAATGCCCGCGCCCTCCACCACCACCGCGGTGATGATCGCCAGCGTGGCCGTCACCGAGATGTTGCCGGTGACCGTGCTGCCGTACGGAATGAGGCCGAGCAGATTGGCGAAGAGAATGAAGAAGAACAGCGTCAGGATGAATGGCGCATACCCCTCGCCGTGTGGGCCGAGGTTGGGGATGGCCACCTCGTTGCGGATGTAGAGTACCATGGCCTCGATGCCGGACGCAAAGCCCTTGGGGCGGCCGACCGCATGCGTATGCCGCACGTGCGCGCGCGCCGCGGTTATCAAGGTCACGCAGCACAGAAACGCCGCAAGCAGCAGGAACACCACATGCTTGGTGGGTGAGAGGTCAACAGCCACCTTGCCGATGTGGATGGGAGCCCAGCGGGGCAGCTCCACCTCGCGCGTCTCCCAGATGCGGAGGCCGTTCGGCACCTCGAGGCAGTGCGAATCCGTGATGTGCGGCGAGATGAAGTCACCCGGCGCGTATTCCTCGCACCCACCAACGTGCTCGGGGGCAGCGCCGGTCCTCACTTCGGTCGCGGTAACCTGGGCGGCATGCGCGGCCGCGCTGTCGATGGCGGGCGACTGTGCGCCGAGCGTGGTGCCGGCGAGGAGCAGGGCAATGAGGAGGGAACTGGTCTTCATACGTTGAGCAGCGGCGGTTCGATCAGTTCGGTCAGGAAGAAATATGTCGCAAGGCTCAGCAGCGCCGCATTCGACGGCAGCCCGAGCGCTCGACTCGCGAAACCATAGACAACAAGGGCAACAAGGCAGATGACCGCACCAAGTCCCCACCCAGCGATGCCATGTCCGCCCTCCACCATGGAGCGCGCCAGCGCAAACGCCACCAGCTGTACAACGAGCGCAACCAGCGCACTCACCCACACTGCCTGCCGTTCTGGCGCCGTCCCGAATACCGCGGTAAGGACACCGCCCGCCAGTCCGATCGCCACCACGCACGCCAAGCCATACATCAATACCGCTCGGCCCATATGGCGAGGCTCGCTCATGGTGCGCTGTCCTGGCGCGCCTTGCGAGCCGCGTCGTCCCGCGCTTGTGCACCCATGAGCTTGCGGTACATGCTGTAGAAGCTCAGTCCTGCTCCGAGGAATACTCCGATGATCAGGAGCCACGGTGCGGAACCCAGCTTCCGGTCCAGCCACTGCCCCGCATACAGTCCACCGATGATGGAAATGGCGAACTGCAGACCGACGCCCGCGAATTCGGCCCCAGTTGGTCCGTCGTGCTCTGCCTTGCGAGCGGCTTCCACGCCGGGCCGTGGGTCTTTGGGCGTCCCTGTCATTCGGGGCGGAATCTAGCGCTTGTGAAATTTTTCGCAAGCGATTCTGGCGCGGTGCTGGCGGGTGCCGCAAACCGCCGCCAGGAGAGGCTAAGTCACTGCTCCACAATAAGATTGACGGCAGCTCATTGCCGAGTCATGGCCCAGAGGATTCCCCGTTCGATGACTCCGTAGAGCACCGGGTTGGCGTAGTCCTCCTTTCGGTGGCCCAGAGCCACGTAGAACTCCCGCCCGCCGTCGAAATTGTGGTACCACGCGAGCGGCAGCGGGTTTGGAAAGCTGTCGACATCGATCTTGAGCGCGGGGAGACCCTTGAGCACCGTGCGGTCGGTCACCAGCACCGGATGGATGTCGGGATTGAGGTGGTCGAGGAAGTAGCACTCGTCCGTCCAGTCAAAATCCGTGGGCAACCCCTGGACCGCGGCAAACTTCGGGTCAGCGACATGCACCTTGAAGGTCTGCAGGACGGGATGCCGTACGAACTTGCCGCCAAGCACGGACCAGAAGTATGGCCAGCTACGCTCGGAACCGGACGCGGAATGGATGGCCACGAAACCCCCGCCCTGCTGGATGTACGCCTTGAACGCATCCCGCTGGACGTCGCTGGCGAACGCCTCGTTATTGCTGTTGGAGAAGATCAGCGCGGCGTACTGCTTCAGGTTGGCGTCGCTGAAGGTTGCGGGATCATCCGACACGTCCACGAGGAAGCCCTTTTCGGCACCCATGCGGCGGATGGCGGCAACGCTCGTGGCGATGTTGTCGTGCACGTACCCCTTTCCATCGGCCGTGAAGCTCCTGGTGTAGACGAGCACCCTGGCGGGTTCGGCCTGCCGGACGAATGGGTGGCAGGCGACGGAAAGGAGTGCGAGGACGAGACTCCAGGCCCTGGTGATGCCGATCATTGGGAATCCTTGTCTGATGCCAGCCCGCGACCACTCAACTGTCGTCCGGTTCAAACAAAGGTATCGAGGGCCGGCGAACGCGGCAGGATGACCCCGAAACCGAAGACGTACCGAACCAAGTTCACGACGTCGCAAGTGTAACGTGCATCACAACTTTCGTTGTGACGGTTCAAGTTGACTATTCGTCAAGATGTTGATAAGTTCGCAGCCTGTCGGATGTGTGAGCGGATGCCCGCCCTCCTGCCGACACCGAAGCCTATATCGGTCTGGACATGCATACCCGTTTGCTCATCTCGCTGCTTTGCGCCGGCGCCGTTGCACTCGCGTGCGGCTCGTTCGCGCGCCCCGATGAACCCGTGCGGCATGTTGCCGCGATGACCGTTCAGCCACCCGTGCGACATCAAGGTCGGAAGGCAAAGGCAGAGCCACCGCCGAAGGTGAATGCAAATTTTGCCGTGCGCATCGAGCCGCACGCGTTGCAGTTTGCGTTCGACCTCACGAACGAAGGCAAGAAGCACGTGGAGCTGACCTTCCCCGACGGCCAGCAGTACGACTTCACCGTCGCAGATGCGGCCGGTCGGGAAGTGTATCGTTGGGGCTCGGGGCGCATGTTCACGCAGTCGGTGCAGAACAAGCTGATTGATGCCGCGTCCACGATGCACATTGGTGAGCGCGTGGAGATGACGCTGCCGAGCGGCACGTATGTGGCCGTGGCGACGCTGCGCAGCAGCAACTTCCCGATGAAGGAGAGCGCGACGTTCGCGGTGCGTTAAGGCGACAACGTTACGCTGTCCATGCTTGCTGCACGCGCCGCCCGGAATCGGGCGGCGCTCTACATTTACGGGCTGGTGTTTTGCATGGGATGATCGGATCTACCAGGTACATTAGGACAGCTGTGACAATGGCCGCCGGATCACGGGCGGCCATTGTCACAGTCAGGTTTCGGGAACTTTAGAGATGTCCCCCGATCGCACCCGTTGTCAGCGCTGTTTCGTCCATGTAGTCCCGTTGTAGCGCAGGATCGTCCCCGCGGCGCCGACAGCGAAGCAATTGCTCAGGGCAGGGCACGTCACACTCGTGAGGTCATTCGTGCTGCCACTGGCTTGCGCGGCGAGGCCCGTCAGGCTCGACGGAGTCACCGTTGCATGCAGGATCGTCCCACCGTCGCCAACGAAGAACGTGTCGAAGGACGTGCCGGTGAAAAAGCCTCCCAGTCCGTGTAGTGCCTTGGTCGTTCCACTGACCAGCGGACTCCACGCCGTCCCGTTGTAATGCAGGATGAGGCCGCCACTGCCAATCGCGTACGCGTCATTATCCGCAACGGCTCCCACCGAAAACAGATCGCTCGTGGTGCCACTGGTTTGCGTCGTCCACGTCGTGCCGTTGAAGAACAGAATCGTTCCCGACGCTCCAACCGCGAATGCCTTTCCACCGTTGCTTTCTCGCACCGCGTAGAGCGTGTTCGTGGTTCCGCTCGTCATCGGGGTCCACGTTCCGCTCGGGAGCGTGTACTTCAGTATGGTTCCCCCCGCTCCCACCGCCATCCCGGCGCTGCCAATCCAGCCGATGCCGAACAGGGTGTTGGTGGTTCCGCTCGTCTGCGCTGCCCATTTTGCGGTAGTGGCGTTGTATTGAAGGATGGTTCCGTTGGCGCCAACCGCAATTGGAACCCCGTCACCCGGCGTTTCGACTCCGTAGAGGCTGTTGGAAGTCCCGCTTGCCTGCGGAGTCCAGGTCGTCCCATCGTAGTGCAGGATCGTACCGCTATCGCCGACGGCGAAAATATCACTCGGGTTCTTGTCGATGATGCCGAAGAGCTTGGCTGCGGCTCCGGCAATCACCGTCACCGTGGCGGTTCCCGTCTTCCCCTCGCTTGCCGCGGTGATGACGCTGGATCCGGCAGCGACGCCGGTCACGACTCCCGCGCCATTCACGGTTGCCGCTGCTGTCGTTGCGGACGTCCACGTCACCGTGCGTCCAGTGAGGACATTTCCGGCGGCGTCCTTCACCACCGCGGTACCCTGCGTCGATGTCCCAATCGCGATCGTCGACGACGCCAGGGTCACCGTCACCGAGCCGACGGCCGCCGGCGCGGCCGTGACGGTCAACGTTGCCGTCCCCGTCTTCCCCTCGCTCGACGCGGTGATCACGCTGCTTCCCGCCGCGACCGAGGTCACCAGTCCGTTGCCGTCCACCGTTGCAGTCGCTGGCGTTCCGGACGACCAGGTGACGGTCCGTCCCGTGAGCACGTTGCTCGCCGCATCCTTCAGCACGACGGTGGCCTGCGTGGTGGCTCCCGCCACAACCGTGGATGCCGCCAGGGTCACGGTCACGGAGGCTACCGGTACGACGGCAGGTGTCACCGTCAACGTCGCGGACCCTGTCTTCCCCTCACTCGACGCCGTGATCACGCTGGTGCCCGCCCCGACCGCGGTCACCAGTCCGTTGCCGTCCACCGTGGCTGTCGCTGGTGTTCCCGACGACCACGTGACCGTCCGACCCGTAAGCACGCTGCCTGCCGCATCCTTCATCACTGCAGAGGCCTGCGTGGAGGTTCCAGCGACGATCGTCGATGCTACCATAGATACGGTTACCGAGGCAACCGGCAGTGGCGCGCTGGACTCCGACCCGCCGCACGCAACGAACAGCGCCGCAATCGCCAGGCTCGTGAACCGCTGCATTCCGCGACGCCACCGGAAATGGTGCATCGACGAGCTTCCGGCGTGCAGCGTCCGATGCCGCTCACGACGCAGGTCGCGTGTGGCAAAGTGCGGTTGGCTGGAAAATGAGACAGGCATGCTTCTCCGATTGTGGGGGGATGTGACAGGGCGACGCCGTGATCCCGTCAATGTCTGCCGGTAGGCTTTTCATCCGGCCCAACGTACGACTCGCCCATCTCCTGGCCGGTGGCATGAGTGTCTCTTCAGCGTTACACACGCACTCTCAGCCGTAATTCGGTTGTTTTTGCCTGGAAGTGCTCAACTGGGGGAGTATGCGCGCCATCCTCGACACTCACTGCTGCACGCCGGGCGAATAGCGCAATTGAGCTAACTGCCCGTGGTCCCTTTCATCAGTTACCGCCGACGCCATAGCGCCGTCGTGGGGAGCCCCGCGTCGAACGTTCGCCCAATCGCGTTGGTCCTTTACCATGCAACGCCAAAGAGACGCTGAGTGCCCCACTCGGGAAATGGGCAGGGTTCACATTGGAGGCGAACACATACGGGCGGACGCGGTGGCGCCGGTGAGGCCCTTCCAAACCCTCCCCACTCCGGAGAACTCATGTCGCTCCTACGCATCCCTCGACGCTTCGCGCCGCTGGCACTGCCCGTCGCCAAGTCCCTCGCGCTTCGCTGGCGTTCCGCGCTGTTATTGCCAGCGAGTTTGCTAGTCGAAGGCTGTGACCGATCGCCCACGTCACCGGGTAATGTCGCACGCCCCAGCTTTTCGGTCGTATCCGGAGGGGGCTCCTGGACCACCAAGGCTCCGATGCCGACAGCACGGTCAGCAATGGGCAGCGGGGCGGTGAACGGAGTCATCTATGTCGCCGGAGGATACAATACGGCCCTCGGCGGCCATCTTACGTCATTCGAGGCTTACAACGTGGTGACCAATACCTGGACATCAAAGAGCGCGAGGCCCGGAATTCAGACGGGACCGACTGCCGGCGTGATAAACGGAATCCTGTACGTGGCGGGCGGGTCGGATTGCTGCGTCAACACCCAGAATCTCACGGCCTACTCGTCCGCCAGCGACACATGGACCTACAAGGCCGCCCCCTCGTCGTCGCATGGCAATAGTCCGGCTGGAGGCGTGATCAACGGCCAGCTCTACGTGGCAGGGGGCGGCAACATTGACCTCACCGCTCCAGTCCAGGTGCTCGAAGTCTATGACCCGGCCACCAACGTCTGGACAACCAAGGCCCCGATGCCGACGCCCCGACTGGCAGTGGGGGGAGCGGTAGTAAACGGAATCTTCTATGCCGTAGGCGGCAGGCGCCTGCCGTCCGGCACCATAGTCGGTACAGTTGAAGCCTATGATCCCACAACCAATACCTGGACAACAAAGGCCCCGCTTCCCACGCCACGGCAATTCGCGGCCGTTGGCGTGTTGAACGGAACCATTTATGCCGTGGGAGGAAGCACAAGTGAAGGCGTCGCCACAGCGACCGTCGAGGCGTACGATCCAGCGACGGACATTTGGACGACCCAAGCCCCGTTACCGACGGCCAGAATGAATGCAGAAGCCGTGGCGGTGAGCGGCCAGTTGTACGTCATTGGCGGCTCTCCGGATGGGGCCACCGTTCTGAGCACCGTCGAGGCGTTCACCCCCGCGCCAACGAATATTGCCCCGGTCGCCAACGCAGGCGGTCCGTACACCGGCACCGAGGGTACGAGCGTGTCCTTGAACGGCTCCGCCTCCTCCGATCCACGTGGTGCCCCGCTGACCTACTCGTGGAACTTCGGCGACGGCAGCCCTGCCGGCTCAGGTGCGACGCCGAGCCATGCATACGCGGACAATGGCACCTACACGGTGTCACTCACCGTCGCCAACCCGAGCGGCGCGACCAACACCGCAACTTCCACCGCATCGATCGCGAACGTTACGCCCTCCGTCAGTCCCATCAACGGCGGGACGATCCTCAAGGGCGAGACGTTCACCGGCTCGGGCTCCTTCGCCGACCCGGGTATGGACACCTGGACCGCGACCGTGAACTACGGAGATGGTTCGGGGACGTCGGTGCTTCCGCTCACCGGGAATACGTTTCAGCTCAGCCATGTGTACCAGGTCGGGGGCACCTACTCGGTGACCGTAACCGTGACCGACGACGAGGGCGCAGCGGGGGTGGGCCAAGGCACCGTGATCGTGCAGAGTGTCCAGCAGAGAACGCAGGTGCTTGCCGCCACGATTGCGAACCTGGTGACCGCTGGCGTGCTGAGCCCCGGCAATGGAAATGCATTGAGTGCAAAGTTGCAGGCCGCCATCGGGCAACTCGACCGCGGCAACACCTCTGCCGCAACGAACCAGCTGAACGCTTTCATCAATCAGGTGAACGCGCTCATGCGTGCCGGCCGTCTGCCGGCGAGCAGTGGGCAGGATTTGATCGACGCCGCTCAGCGAATCATCACCGCGATCAGCGCGCCTTAGCGGCGAAAGGCAGCACGGACTGCGACAAGGGTCGGGTTGCTTTGAGTTGGCCCGCCCTTGTTGCGATCTGCCCTGCAAGCGCACCGGGTTAAAGGGGCAGGTTGTTTGGCAATCACGTCGGGTGGACCAAGCACACTGCGTTCGGAGCCACACATTGTGACGTCGTCGCGATTTCGTCGGCACCGCGTCCTGGGATCTCTGGGGAGAAGAGAGCCCATCCGCTACGGATGTCACGGCCGAGCAAGGGCAACCACCAGCAGCCCCAGTATTGCAGCATCGGCGGCTGATATCTTCTTGCCCGACTGTGCGTCCAGCTCGGCGCGGAATGCTGAGTAACTCCCATGCTCGATCTTGGTGATGAGCGAATTGGCGACGCCCGGG
>JAYVNZ010000151.1:0-11603 GCA_043758185.1 Gemmatimonadaceae bacterium
CAAGCGGTCGAGGAGGAGCGCCTCGTATTGCGCAGGGAACCACCCGCGCTGGATGGACTCCACGGAACCGTACACTTCGTCCCAGTGCACGCGGCCCGCGAGATCGTCAGGTGGCGTCGTCACGACCGCTCGAGAACGCTGATTGCACCACATCCGGCTGGAGCCATCGCGTGGCTATCGCACGGAGGCGATCACTGACGAGAAAAGACAAACCAGTCATGAAATTCGTTGGGGCGCGTCTGCGTGTAGAACGCCGTGTACTCCGGCCGATATTCCGCGCTGAGCCCGAGCTTTCCGGCAGCCGCCTGAATGGTGGGAAGCGTAAACCAGGAGATGCCGGGATACACCCACTCCTCGTCCATCGAATCATTGCCGTCCACACTACCCGGGCTGCCGAATGCATTGCCCTCCGCCAGACGAATCGATGCGACAATTCGCCCACCGGGCGCCAGCACCTTCGAGGTATTCTGCAGAAATTCGTCAAGCTGCCAGTGCGCAGCATGCGAGAGGATGGAGTGCGACAGAATATAATCGAAGCGCATCCCCAGGGTGCTTGCGTCGAAGTTCTTTACACTCAGGAACCGTGGCTGCTTGTCTTGCACGAGGCGCTTGACGTCCGGCTGTTTCATCGCCGACCTGCGCAACCATTCATTGGGGTCGATGCCGGCGAAGTTGCCCTTGCCGAGAAACCGGATCAACGGAATGCTGGCGTGCAGGCATCCACAGCCCACTTCCAGCACGCGGGCGGCCGGTGTACATCCCTCCTTGCGCAGGAGTTCGAACTGCAGCTGGCCGCTGACCTCGTCGGTGCCCACATAGTTCTTCGCGCCCCCCGTGCCGGTGTCGAATTTCCACGACAACACGGTGGCGAAGTAGCGCGCTTGCGAGCGGAATCGCGACAGAACGGATCTCAGGGTTTGCACTGGTGATCGCCGACAGCAAAGGGTAAGTGATGCGCAGGACAGTCGCGGATGGCGACCGTGCACTGTAGCAGGAATTCAGCCCACGCGACGCCGCAGACCCGCAGCACGCAGCACGCGCCCCACAACCCGGCGGGCCCCCGTGCTGACGGGGTGGAGCAAACGCAGCGGCCACGTCCGGCGCACGTGCCGCGCGAGGCGCGTGTGGACAACCGCCGTGGGATATCCCTGAGCCGGCCTGGTGGTGGCCTCCACGTGCGCTTCGACAATGGAGACCAGGCGCTGCCACACGGCATCAGGCGTGTAATCCCGCTTCCAGCGCTGCCATCCCGCCAGGGCGATCGCGCGCTGCTCCTGCGGATGGGCGAGATAGTACCGCGCACGGTCGATGCACTGCTCAATGGAATCATACGCGACAACTTCCCGGCCCACGTCGAACAGCATCGGCAGGAACTCACTACAATCGCACAGCTGCATCACCCCGAACGCCGGTAGCTCGTAGGACCGGAAGTTCACGGGCCCGGCTGAATTGTGCAGGTTGAACCCGACCTGCGCGCGCCGGTAGGTGTCATGCATGGCGTCCACGCTGACGAAGCCACGCGGCCATCCGCGCCCCGCAAAGGTTGCGTCCGGAAACGCGCTGACCAGCGCATTCAACCGGTCCTGCCGGTGAATCGCAACGCGCTCGCAGAACAGGGCCGCGGGAATATCCCGCCGGGCGGGGTCAAGGATCCGCTCTTCGGTGAGATCCGCCACCTCCTCGGGAAAGGTCTGCGAGCCGAGCGGCCAGAAGTGGACCGATTGCAGGCCCCATCCGCGGTAGAGGTCCAGGCAGGCCGCGTTGTTCACCAGATGAATGTCGAACGCAGGTGCGGCGGGCCGCGTGAGAATATCGGTGCTCTCGGGGTCGTCTCCCGCCGTGTAGACCTTGAGCACGGATAACTGTTCAACGAAGCGAGGGTGGAGATTCGAGCCCGCGAACAGGACGAGTACGTCGCGATCATCCAGTGCGGTCGCGAGCTGCTCGTAGATGGTCATCAGTGTCCGGTCGCCGCGGCGCCAACGGCGATCCAGTTCCGGGAAGGGCAGCCACTTGTGCTGGAGTGACTCCGGCGTGACACAGAAGTGCCGAACGTCATGGCCCCTGGCGCGCCGTCGCTCGAGCAGCTTGTCATGCCAGGCCAGCGTCCACGCATCGGCCGCGCTATAGGCCCAGAGATAGCGAAGCGGGCGACCTAGATCCGACATACGCCAATCCACGAATCGCGCACGTGGAAGATGCGCGTGTTGATGATGCCGGCGTCGAGCAACCTCTCCACGCCGAGCGCCACCGAGTGGATCCACGGGTAGGTATCGGTGAGCGCGAGGTTGTAGTCATGCCAGAGGAGGAAACCTCCCGGCGCCATATGCCGGATAACCTTCCGTGTGTCGTTGAAGACGAAGTCGGTGTCGTGGCATCCGTCGATGAACGCGACATCGATGCGCCCGATATCCGGCTCCCACGTGGCAGTATTCGCAAGAATCTGTCGCACATTGGTGTGCCCGCGCTCACGATACCATGCGCCGATGGCGGCCATCTCGATGGCATGCGTCGTGAACGTGCCACCTTGGCCCTCGACGACTTCGGCGGGAGGGATGTTCACCGTGTGGATCACGGCGCCAGGCGCATTTGCGGCCATCAGTGCCGTCGTGCGGCCAGCAGATGTGCCGATCTCGAGACACACCGAGCGTCCCGCGTTGCGGACCGTCGTCCCGATGACCTCAGCGTCACGCAGGCGACGGTGGTTCACATCCTCCACATACTCGAATGCATGAAGCGTCGGGTCATCGAGCACGGGCACATCGGACCAGCCGAATACCTTGCGTAGCTCGCCGACATCGTTGAGTTCTACGGTGGCAGCTTGGACCCTGGTCAGTTCACGACCGAGAATCCGCCGAAGTCGAGCCTTGCTCCGCTTCAACATGAGAGATCGTCTGCCAACGAGAGAGTGACGGAATGAATGAGACGCACGGTGACCGAAACATCGCCGGGGCGCGCGCAATCGACGCAGCACGCCGTGCCGACGATCCGCTCCGCATCCTCCGGACCGTGGACTCGAGGGACCAGCATGGCACAGCCGGCCCTATCACAAGGATGAACAGCACCCCACGCACGATGTGAAAGCTATTGACGCACTGCCGCATCCGGTAGTAGCCGTCGAGCGCCTCGCGCATGGCGCGCTAGCGCGAAAAGCGCTGCTGTGTGGCGCCGTGATCACGCTCCGCTGGGCGAGGCGGACGACGCAACCGGAGCATCTGTCACAGGGCCGGTTGAGGTGCGAGGGGTCCTGCCCAGTGCCATCTCATCAACGACCGCTCCATTCTCCCCGAGGATTCATCCCATCTTCGAGCGCAGTGGCGTAGCCGCTCACCCGCGCGAATGCTCACTGCCCACGGAACACGCGCCACGGTCGCCGCAAATCTGCCAAGGCTGCCCGACGCAACGCCGTGAGCTCCGCGGCCTGGTCGACCTCTCGTTGCCTGGCCTCACTGAAGTACTCCAGCAGGAACGCCAGGATCACACCGATGATGGAGCCCGCGAGAAGCGCCAACGCAACCTTCTTGATGCGGCCGCGCGCATTCGGCTCAAAGGGCAGATCCGGACGGTCGATGATCGTGATGACGGGGATGTCTCGCACTTCTTCCATCTTGGCACGCTCGTACGATTGCAGCAGGGTGCTCTGCAACTGCTGCCGAAGGTCGACGTCCCTCGAGATCCGATCATGCAGGATCGTGAGTTGCGGCGACCGCATGTAGTCGCGATTGCTCTGCAGGAATTCCTGGAGGCGATATTCCGCCTCGCGCAGCTCGGTTCGCACTTCTGCCAGCCGCTGCTCCGCAAACCTTCGCTCGGCACCAGCTTGCGATTGTCGATTCTCCAGGTTGAACCGATTCAGCTCGTTGAGCACCTTCTCCGCGAGACGATAGGCCAGCGCAGGTGACGACGCCGTCGCGGCAACGGTGATGATTCCTGTTCGGGGTGCGGTATTCGCGCCCACCATCGTCCGCAACATGGCAATCGCAGACATCTGCCGTTCCTGAGGACGTCCCGGCCCGATGTCCAGGATGTCCACGAGCGTTGCCGTGCGTGACTGACCGGCGACCACAACCGGATACTGCGCATCGACGATCGGTCCCAGAATCGCCCGGGAGCTGATCAGGTCAACGTAGAATGCCGGCGACTGCCCCGCTTGTCCCCCATCAAGGTTGATGTTGAACTGCGACGCGAGCCCGGCAAAATTCGACGTCGGCCTTGAGGACTGTGGAATGAACGACGCCGACGACGAATAGGTGAGCGGGGTGCGAACGACGGTGATGGTCGTGAGGATCGCCGCAGTCAGCGCGACTCCGGCAATGAGATACCGGCGGCGCAGCAGCAGCGCAGCCAGGGCAAGGACACTCAACTCGCCTCCGCTGGCTCGCTGGGCGATCACCGTGTCCGACGTATCAATAAGCAAGGCACTTGAAGTTCGGCGTGATACGTCGGACACGGGGATATCGGAACCAGGCGTGCAGTGTGAGAAGGACCTGCCGAACGGGAGCGCGGCGGTCCTCGTGTGGAGCCCGTCCCTGCGCCGTCCGGTGCCTCGTTGAATGTGACCGCCCGGGCCTCACGTGTCTACCCTGCGCGTGCATGACGTGAGCTACATGCTTCGGAACCACGCCGCTGAGCGAGCCAACCCTTCGGTCAGCGTGACAGGCGGCGCGTAGCCCGTCGCCACACGCAGCGGCTGATCGTCGACCAGCAATTGGCCGACCAGCCCGTCGAGGGAGTCCGACGTCAACGGCGCACGCGCAAATCGCGACACAACATCACACACACTCGCCAGCGCGGTCAGCAGGGAGACCGGAACGGGAAAGAGCCGTGGCGTAACACCAAGGGCCCTGCCCACCGCCGTGACGAATTCCGTCGTGGTGACCTCCTCCGCATCCCGGATGAAATAGGGCCCGCCATCCGGCATGACGTTCAGGATCGCACACACGGCCGCCGTCAGGTTCCCGACATACAGTCGGCTGCGCCGATTCTCCAGGGCAGCGAAAGGCAGGGGGAATCCGCTGTTCACAAGACGAAAAATACGCAGTGGGTTTCCCCGCATTCCAGGACCGTAAACCATGGGCGGCCGCAGCACGACGGCCTTCATTCCGGTTCCTGCTGCCAGCTGCATCACCAGCCGTTCAGCGTCACGCTTGCTCCTGCCGTAATCGGTCGTGGGCTCCGTCCCCATGGCGCCAACGACGCGACCTTGCGAGGTCTGGCCGACGGACCCGACGGAACTCAAGGTAACGAGACGCGTGACATTCGCCGCGAGAGCCTCCTCAACCGCGATCCGCAAGCCGATCACATTCACGCGGTGATACTCCGTGAAGGCAGCAGGCCGTCCCCGGTCGAACTTGTGTGCTCGTCCTGCAGCGTCCACAACCGTATCGGCGCCCTCCAGCGCAGAGCGCAGCCCAAGGCGATCCTCGACATCCGCATAGCCGTACCACGTCACTCCCGGCAGTGCCTCGCGTGAACGCCGCCGGCTGACAGCACGTACCTCAAAACCGGCAGCGGCGAGGTCCCGAACCAGGTGTTGGCCCACGAACCCCGATGCTCCGAGCACGGCAACGACACCCTTCGTCGTCATGTCGCCTGCTCCATTTCCACGCCAACGAGTTCAGCATACCGGGCGGCGACAACATCGAAGGAGTAATGGCGCTCCGCCGCCGCACGCGCGCGGCGGCCCATGGACTCCAGCAGCGCGGGACGGTTCGACGCTTCGACAACTGCGCGCGCGATGGCTCCCGGATCTGTCGGCGGGACGACCCATCCCACCACCTCCTCCTCGACAACCAACGCCAACTCCGTACCGGCTTCGCAAACAGCCAGCAGCGGACGACCAGACGCCAGGATGTTATACATGCGACTTGGCACCGAGATGCCACGCATACCTGGCATCAGTGCGATGGCCGACAGGTTCGCGGCCGCAAGATACTCGCTCAGGTCGTCGTCGTCACAGGAGCCGACCACCGTCACATTCGTCAGCGCTCGGCGGGTACTCTCGTCGCGCACGCGGTCAGCCTGTGCCCCGTTTCCCACAAAGAGGAAGTGGACAGCGGGCGTGCTTCGCAGGAGTTGCTCCGCGGCGTCGAGCATGGGCAGCAGCGCGTGCGTTCTCCCCATGTTGCCCAGCACCTCCACGATGAAGCGGTCCTGCAGGCCGAGACGCGCCCGCACGCCATTGGCATCGCGTGACGAGGGCTGGATGCGACGCACGTCCCCCCAATTGGGCACTATCGCAAGCGCGCCCGGGTCCAGGCGCGATGTGCGCGCGACAAGTGCCTGCATGTCGCGACCGAGCACGATGATGCGGTCGAACGTGCGATACACGCGGCCAGCAAACTTCTGTGCAAGGCGATACAGCCAGTTGCCGCGCTCGAAAAGGCCCGTGACGGCGAGCACATCCGGATAGACATCGTGAACGAGGAGGATACTGCGCGCGCGTCGTAGCCAGCATGCGAGCGCAATGAGCGGCACAAGCACAGGCGGGTTGGTAACCACCAGAACACAATCGCCGCGACGCACATGTCGCGCAGCGAATATGCCGAGCGACAGGCTGATCGTGAGCATGTTCGCGAGTCTCGAGAGCAGGCGATTCTTGTCGAGCGCCGTGCTGATGCATCGCCTGATTGTCACGCCATGTCTTCGTTCCATGACAGGCATGCGGGTCCCGCGGAGGGCATACGTCGGTTGACTGCACAGCACGTGCACATCGAAGCGTCCCGCCAGCGACTCGGCGATTCCAGTGAGGAAGTATCCCGTGGAGGTCTGCTCGGGGTAGTACAGTTCGGTCACGATCCAGACGCGGGCGGATCTGTTCATCCAGATCCCGGTGCGCAGGCAGCCTCGAGCACTGCCAAGGTACGCTCGGCCACGGTTCGCGGATCGGGGAACTCTGCCGCGCGCGCTCGTGCTCGCGCGCGCAAGTGCTCCCGGAGCAGCGCGTCCCCCATGAGACGGGTAAGGACGCCGGCAATCGAGGCCGGCGAGTCGGGATCGAAGTAGAGTGCGGCTTCGCCAGCAATCTCCGGCATCACGCTCACATTGGAGCAGGCAATCGCGCTACCAGCACGGAGCGCCTCGACCAGTACGGTGGGGCAATTTTCGCATGTCGAGCTGAACACGAATCCCTCGGCGTGCTCCAGCAGCGCGTGGGTTTCTGCATGACCCACGTGGCCGAGGAGCACTACGCGTTCCCCTGCGGGATCGAGTTCTGCCAGCTTGTCACGCACCCGACGCTCGTACGCGGGCACGAAGAAGCGTCCGGCAAGCAGCAGCGTGAACGGCGCTGGAGTCGATGCACATGCCGTGATAAATCCCTCGACCAGTTCAAGGACGTTCTTGTACGGCCAGATGTGGGAGATCATGAGCAGATACGGAGGAGCCCTCCCAGCTGGCATGGCCGCTTCTGGGTTATCGTCGGGCACTTCCGCCGCTCGCGGAATGACGCAACCCTTGAAGAGCGAGTGGCGGAAGCGCGCGTGCACTTGGCGCTCGAAGTAGCTCGAGATGAAGATGATCCGGGTTGCACGCCATGCGCTCAGGCCAATGAGGACACCCAGAAGTTGCATGGACAGCCAGAGCCCCATTCCGACAGTGCCTGGCGTGATGCTCGCACAAAAAGGCGCCGCGTTCTGGAACGTGACCACACAGGGCACGCGACTGGCGAACGGAATGACGTTCGCCGGACAAAAGAGCACATCGATGCCATCACGTGTGAGCTGGCGCGGCAGGATAATCTGCTCATACCAGAGTCGTCCTGCCAGCCCCTGATCCTTGCGCGACAGAACGACGAGTCGCACTTCCGCTGCAACGAGGGAAGGCATCATGCGCGCCAGCCCTGACGCCGTCCACGGACTGACGTAGAGTACAAGCTCGTGATTGCGAAGCGCCCCGGACGACTGCCACTGCGTCATCAGCTGGACGAGATTGACGAGGCTCCCGCCGTTCGAGCGATACAACGCACTCACGCCGATGCGCATCAGGACTCCACGGTGAGTGGGACATCCTGCGTGACGGCGGACAAGACGTCCCGGTAGGCCGACTCGTAGGCCGTCGCCATGGCACGGACGCTCCACGATGCTGTACGCGACTGTGCCCGGGCCGCGCGCGCGCGCGCCGCGTCCGGGTTATCGAGAACGGCGAGAATACCTGCCGCAATCGAGTCAGGATTGCGGCCGTCGACGAATACCGCTTCGTCTGGACTCAGGATCTCCCGGTGCGCCGGTATGTCGGACACCACAACCGGGCACCCGCATGCCATCGCCTCGATCACGGCATTCGGTCGCCCCTCGTATCCGCTCACGTTAACAAAGACGTCGGCGCGCTTGAATACGCCCCACACGTTCGTGATGAAACCTGGCAGGATCAGTCGCGAGCCCACGTCGCCAGCGCGTGCGATCGACGCGATCGCGTCATGTTCCGGTCCCTCGCCGCACATCAGCGCCATCCGCGGATCCTGCAACAAGCCCACGACCGCATGCGCAAACGTGGTTGCGCGCTTCTCCGGGTGGAGCCGACCGACGAAGGCAATTAGTCTCGCGTTGTCCGGTAGGACGAGCCCTGCCGGCAGCCCTGGCTCAGCGGCGGCGATCTCGTCGAGCGGCAGTCCGTTGGGAATGATACGGCGGGCCGTCCGCGGAGCGTGCTCCCGCCAGTAGTCACGGCCGCCAGCCGAATTCGATGCAATGAGCTTCGCGCGCCGCCCCACCCGGGTTCGAAGGCGATGCTTCCACGTGTCCGCATACATCAACGCGCTACTCAATTCACTCATCACGTGCGGCACGCCGAACACCCATGTCGCCACGCCCGCTAGCACATCCATCTGCGTAAGCCAGCTGTGGATCACGTGGGGACGGAACCGCCAGACCGCACGCACGAATCGCCACAGCACCCGTGGACTGTGATGCCGTCCATCGCTGATTCGCAGGATGGGAACGCCAGCCGCGAGCAGCCGTTCCTCGTACACTCCGCCGCTGGAATACACGACCATGACATGGTGGCCCCCGTGTATCAACGCGGGAGCCAGCATCGCGACGTCGCGCTCTGCTCCCCCGGCACCGAGCGACGAGATACAAATCAGGATGCGCATGATGCGTTCGCGTCACTCCGGCGAGCGCACGGACAACGTCGCCCGAAGCACGGTGCGCATGAAGGACACCACGATGAACACGGGCACGAACTGAAAGAGGAAGAACGTGAACATGAAGAACGTTGACGCCCGGAACGTGTAGTAGCTCCAGATGCACACAAACAGGTAGGTCAGGGTCGGCCAGAAGGCGCGCTGCCGTGGCACATACCAGCGATGGAGCGCGGCGAACACGACGCCCAGCAGTGCGCCGCGTGCAACGAGTTCTGCCCAATCGAACCCAATAATGGCCTGCGAGATCACGCCGAACATCGCGCCGAACCCGGTCCCCCGCAGGTCCGCAACACCCAGGTACCATTCGGCAGGATCGATCTTCGGGAACGGCAACAACTGGCTCGGAATGGGAAGGAGCAGATCACCCGCATAGACTTGCCACGGCGCAGCAGGAAGCACCCCTGCGGCCTTGCGCATGAACAGGTCGTACGGGGTTCCGAACAGCACCTGGAACTCGTTGACCGTGGACCATGCGGATACCTCACTGACGGAGAACGCCTGTTGCAGTGCTCCGAGTCCCAGTCCCGTATCGCGCACCGCACCATAGGCCACCATGCCGCCCAGCATCAGGATTCCGCCCGCGAGCGCTCCCGACATCCGCCAGGGGCGCACGATACGATGGCGCAACAGGCCGACCCCCAGGAGAAACAACACCGTTTCGCTGCGCGAGCCCATCCGTCCAACAGTGAGCATCACCTCGCCCAGCAGCCACACCAGCAACACTGCGCGCCAGAGCCTCGAGTCCCACCGCTGCAGGAGCAGGAGTGCCGCGGCGTACTTCAGCACGAGGCGCATGGAGGCCACATTGTTCGTGATCTGTTGCACCAGATACGGCAACTGTGTCTGCAACCCTGTGCCCTGCCGCACATCCTCGTAGGAGAGGTTGTAGGAAACCCCTGCACCGACCTGCAACAGCCAGAAATACACGACGATGAGGCCGAGCAATCCGAAAATCGCGGCCTGCGTGGACGTGTCCGGACCGTCGATGGTACGCTCCATCGCCACCGCGCGGCCACGCATGACGAGATAGACCGCAGCGAACGACGCCAGGTAGACGACATGGCGCCAGAAGAAAGCGCCGACTTGCTGCGCCGTCGGATGATAGGTCAGCAATCGGGAATCACTGAGCACTGTCCACGTCATTCCAGACAGGAGAAAGGCCAGTAACGGAATCAAGGCGTAGGCGGTGGTGGCGACCACCGTCATCGTCCCCACCTCGAAAATGGGCAGGACGCCGTCCCGGCCGTTGAGCGTCGCGAGGAACAGCGCGCTGATGACGACAATCGCCAGCGCCGGCGCAGCGACATGCCACTGCGCGGCGTCGAGACGGCTGAGGAGTCCCGCCCCGGCCGCCACGAGCACGAAGACACCAAGCATCGGTGCCCATCCTCTTGCCACATCTTTGGGGGCGGGCTGGCTGACGCTGCTCATCGGCTCCGCCACCGTGATGTTCGGACGCGTGCAAGCATCCGTGGACTCACCAGTCCCAGCACGAGGACGAGCAGCACCCTGGAGTTCAGCACACCATGCGACAATCGCGTCAGCGCCTGCTGCACACCTCGGCGGCGATCGCCGGCCAGGAAGGCGAGCGTGATCAGACCCTCCTGCTCGTTCGCCAGGACGCGCGGGGCCCATTGGCGCAACGCCTCGCCATGCGTCGCCAGCAGGTGCTTTGAGGCGCGCATCAAGTCCGGCGCAACGGCGAGCAGCAGGGCCGCCGATGGCTTTGTCAATTGATTGCCCGCGTCTCCGTGATACTGACGAATTACCTCTGGACACGCCTGCGCGTGAAAGCGTCGCGCAAAATCGAAATTAAAGTTCGCCTCGTAGGACCGGTCGTCGGGATAGCGCACAGTGGCATAGGCAGCCCGTCGGATCACGACGAGAGTTTCCTGTCGACCACCAACGCACGCCTCCACCCAGCGCACGTAGCGCTCGTAATCCCAGACCTCATCGGCAAGGGGGGGATTGGGAGAGAGGTCACCGCTTTCGAGGCGGACCATGAAACGCAGTGCCGCAACCACATCGGGTGCAGCGCTCGCCCGGGCGGCGACATGCGTCAGCGCGTCCTCGGCCAGTTCGTCGTCGCTGTCCAGGCACAGCACCCATTTGCCCGTGGCGGCCGCGATGCCCGTATTGCGCGCTGGTCCCACCCCGCGATTCTGGTCATGCCGAATCAGGCGCAGACGCGGATCGTCACAGCGCGCCACGACGTCGGCAGAACCATCCCGGGAGCCATCGTCCACGACGATCAATTCGAACTGCGCGTACGCCTGCCGAAGACAACTCTCGATCGCGCGCATGACCGTCCGCTCCCGGTCGAAGACGGGGATGACGATACTGAGCAATGGCGCCGCGCCGTCCATCACCCGTCAGTGGCCAGGATACCCAGCACGCCCAATGCCCGAACGTACCGGTGCAGCCACCGGTGCTCCGCAACGCAGCGGGCGTATCCCTGACG
>JAYVNZ010000152.1:0-2226 GCA_043758185.1 Gemmatimonadaceae bacterium
TCGCGCGACAGGAGGGTGTGCCGTTCGACATGGCCACGCTCATGGTGGCAGCGCGCAGGCTGGAGCCGCTCTGCTATGAGGCCACGCGACATGCGCGGGAGGGGAACTTCGTGATGCGGTTCGAGGACGCCGTGCGCGTGGTATCGGGGCGGCCCGTGCAGGGGCCTACCGCGACTTGAACTTCGCGATGGCAGACCGCGTGAATTCCGACAGCACCAGCGTCCCCGACATCCTCGCCCGCTCAGCCAGCAGTGATTCCCACCGCTCCGTGCCCGCCCAGAACACCTCTTTCATGGCGCGCATGGCATCCGGGTTCGACGCCGCGAGCGTCCCGGCGAGCGCGTTGATCGCCGCGTCCATGCTGGCCACATCGGTGAAGATGCGCGCGAACAGCCCATGGCGCTCACTCCATTCGGCATCGCGCCAGTCCGCGTCGACCGACATGGCCGAGTAGGCGCCGAATCCGATACGGCGCTCGATCACCGGCCCCACGACGAACGGCCCGATGCCAACCGCCAACTCACTGAGTTTCGCGGACGCCGTGCGCACGGCGAACGTGTAGTCGCCCGCCGCGCAGATGCCCACGCCACCGCCCGCTGTGCGCCCCTGCACGCGCACGAGCACGAACTTGGGCGCGCGAATCATGGCGAGGATCACGCGCGCAAACCCGCTGAAGAATTCCTCGCCGGCATCCGCATCGGCAATGCCGATCAACTCGTCGAACGATGCCCCGGCGCAGAACGGGCCGGTGCCGTCGCTGCGCAGCACGATGACACGCGCGGCGGAATCCTTCGCGAGCCAGTCGACGGCGTCCGCGAGCCGCTCGAGGAGTGCGGCAGGAAGCGAGTTGCTCTTGAAATGCGAGAACGTGATCGTGCCGATTCCATCTGAAATCGTCACGGAGACGTCGCCGCCGGCAACGGCGGTCCCCGGAATGGCTGGCCTCGTGAGCATGCTTGAAGATACGCCATCCGCCACGCTTCGTCGATTGTCCGTTTTGCCCGTTCTGGTGTAGATTTGGTATCAGCAGACGACGCAGCGACACCCTCGAGCCCGGTTGTCATGACGCAGAGCCGCCCAGCCACACCGTCCGCCGAGGAGCCCGGCATGCTTGCCGCCTTCGAGGCGCGCATTGCCGCTGGGGAGAGCATCGAACCCAAGGACTGGATGCCGGAGAAATACCGCCGGCAACTGGTGCGCATGATGTCGCAGCACGCGCATTCCGAGATCGTGGGCATGCTGCCCGAGGCCAACTGGATCACGCGCGCGCCGTCGTTGCGCCGCAAGATCTCGCTCATTGCCAAGGTGCAGGACGAGGCCGGGCACGGCCTCTACATCTACTGCGGCACGGAGACCCTGGGCGTGGATCGCACGGAGCTGATCCAGCAACTGCTGGATGGACGCGCGAAGTACTCCAGCATCTTCAACTATCCCACGTTGTCGTGGGCGGACATGGGGGTGATCGGCTGGTTCGTGGACGGGGCGGCCATCGTCAACCAGACCATTCTCGCCAAGGCGTCGTATGGCCCCTACGCGCGCGCCATGATTCGCGTGTGCAAGGAAGAGAATTTTCACAAGCGGCAGGGGTACGAGATCGTGGCCACGCTGGCGAATGGAACGCCGGCACAGCAGGCCATGGTGCAGGATGCCGTAAACCGCTGGTGGTGGCCGTCGCTGATGATGTTCGGGCCCAGCGACACCGATTCGCCCAATACCGCGGAGCTCATTCGCTGGAAGGTGAAGCGGAAGACGAACGACGAACTGCGCCAGCGTTTCGTGAACCTCACGGTGCCGCAGGCGGCTGCCGTGAACCTCACGCTTCCCGATCCGGACATGGCGTACAATGCCGAGACGGAGCACTGGGAGTTCGGTGCAATCGATTGGGAGGAGTTCCACCAGGTGGTGCGCGGCAATGGGCCGTGCAACCGTGAGCGGCTGGCTGCGCGCAACGCGGCACACGACGAAGGGGCGTGGGTGCGCGACGCAGCGAGCGCCTACGCCGCCAGGCAGCGCGCGCGCCAGGCCTCCGCGGCGGCGTAGCGTGGCAAGTCCGGTGATGAACCAGGACGTGGTGGCCGGACAGGCGGATGCCATTGCGCCAGATGGCCAGTGGCCCTTGTGGGAAGTATTCACGCAGAGCGCGCAGGGTGCTCCCCACGAACACGCCGGTTCGCTGCACGCCACCGATGCCGAGCAGGCGCTCCAGAATGCGCGCGATGTGTATGC
>JAYVNZ010000153.1:0-1760 GCA_043758185.1 Gemmatimonadaceae bacterium
CCAGGATTTCGCCGGCATCGCCACGGTGGCCGACGCATACACGGAACCGTTCTTCTACGCGCGACGCTACGCACCCCATCGCGATCGCGTGCACGGCCGCTCGCCGGCGGGCGTGCCCCGCCAGCGATTCATTGCCTCCATCCAGAATCACGACCAGACGGGCAACCGCCCCAACGGCGATCGCCTCGCATCGCTGGTGCCTCCGGACCGACAGCGGCTCGCCGCCGCGCTGCTGCTCCTCTCGCCCTACGTGCCCCTCCTCTTCATGGGCGAGGAGTATGGCGAGACGGCGCCCTTCGTCTATTTCATCGAGCACGGCGATCCCGCACTCATCGACGCGGTACGCGCAGGTCGCCAGCGCGAATACGACGCGTTGGGCAAGGCCGGAGAACAGCTCGACCCACAGGCGGAATCCACCTTTCGCCGCTGCCAGCTGGACTGGTCAAGGCGCGAGTCGCCCGACGGCTTTCAGCTGCTCACGCTCTATCGCGACCTGCTCGCCCTGCGGCGCGAGGAGCCCGCGCTCAAGCCCGGCGCCAGCGAGACGCACGTGCAAGGCGCGGCCGAGTGGTTCACGGCGCTCCGCATCATGCCGTTGCAGTACGACATCTACGACGCCACGCGCTCACGTCGCGCGCTGCTCTGCGTCTTCAACCTCTGTGGCCATACCATGAACGTTCCCATTCGCTCCGATGCGATCGGCGCGTGGAAGCTCCGCCTCTCTACAGAAGCACCAGGCTACGGCGGCACCGGCGCCATGGTGCACACCATTGCGCCAGAACAGGAAGCGCCGGCGCCCACCGACGGACCCAAGCGGCTGATGGACATCGTGCCCACGGATCCACCCATCCGCACCGTCCGCATGCCCGCATGGAGCGCGGCCGTATACACGCGCGACTTCGATCACGAGCTGGGCGGGAGCTTTCCGTGACGAGTCGCGTGTGGCCCGGCCGACCCTACCCACTCGGTGCCACATGGGACGGCATCGGCGTGAACTTCGCGCTGTTCACCGAGCATGCCACCGCAGTGGAACTTTGCCTGTTCCATCACGAGGACGACACGGCGGAATCGACGAAGCTGTGGCTCACCGAGCGCACGGACCAGGTATGGCACTGCTACCTCCCCGATGTGCGACCGGGACAGTTCTACGGCTATCGCGTACACGGGCCGTACGAGCCGCAGCTGGGCCACCGCTTCAATCCGGCCAAGCTGCTGATCGACCCCTACGCCAAGGCGATCACGGGCGCCATCAAGTGGAGCAATGACCTCTTCGCCTACAAGGTCGGCGAAACGCTCGACGACATGGAGCCCGATCCGGACAACTCCGCCGGCGGTGTGCCCAAGTCCGTGGTGATCGACAGCGCATTCAGCTGGGGCGACGACGGGCCCATCAACGTTCCGTACAACCGCACCATCATCTACGAGTGTCACGTGAAGGGGATGACGATGCGTCATTCCGACGTGCCACCCGAGCTCCGCGGTACGTACCTGGGGCTCTGCAGCGATGCGATGATCGACTACTTCCAGAAGCTGGGCGTGACAGCGCTGGAGTTGCTGCCGGTGCACCAGTCGGTGGTGGACCGCCACCTGGCCGAGCGGGGGCTCACCAACTATTGGGGCTACAATACGATCGGGTTCTTTGCCCCCGACGTGCGGTTCGCCACCCGCGGGCTGGGCAACCAGGTCTATGAGTTCAAGACCATGGTGAAGACGCTGCATGCAGCCGGCCTGGAAGTGATCCTCGACGTGGTCTACAACCA
>JAYVNZ010000154.1:0-2036 GCA_043758185.1 Gemmatimonadaceae bacterium
ATCACCGTGGGGAACCGGGAGATCAATGCGCGGGCGTACCTCAGCCAGTTCAACTTCAAGGGGACGGATCAGCAGAAGAAGGTGGGCGACCTGTCAGGGGGAGAACGGAATCGCCTGCATCTCGCAAAGCTGTTGAAGTCGGGGGGGAATGTGTTGCTGCTGGATGAGCCGACAAATGATCTCGACGTCGATACGTTGCGCGGGTTGGAGGAGGCGCTTGTGGATTTTGCGGGGTGCGCGGTGGTGATCTCGCATGACCGGTGGTTTCTCGATCGCATCGCCACCCATATTCTGGCGTTCGAGGGGAATTCGGAAGTGGTGTGGTTCGAGGGGAACTTCAAGGAGTACGATGCGGACCTCAGGCGGAGGAAGGGTGCTGATGCTGATCAGCCCCACCGCGTGACCTATAAGAAGCTGGTACGTAGCTAGTTACAGCACTCCCGTCTCTTGAAGAACTGGCGCGAGCGAAATACGGTTCACTCGCGCTCCCAAGAGTCGAGAGCGGCAGGCGACTCGTGCGGCGGCGAGGGTGGGCCGGGTCGCCATTGTGAGCCGACGGATCCTGCCCGGCTATATCGGAACAGAACTTCTGATACCGATACGGCTCGGTGTCGAGCACCAAGCAAACCTTGGAGGAATGAACACCACCTCCAAAAGACTTGGCACCCAGGAAAATACCCAACTCAAGCGGCATGTTAAACCGCGGCAACTTGTTGATGCTGTCGAGTTCAGTCCTCGAGATGTCGTGGATGCCGAATCGGGAGGAGCGTATTAACGCGATGATGCGGTTCAGACGAATCTCACTCGTGTCACGGATCTCGAGGGCGCACCTCGCGACAAAGCCACAATCGTGCACTGTGAAGACGATCGCGTCCAGGAGAGCACCGTACTCCGTGTCGAAGGGGCAGTTGATGAACACGGACGTTCCGTAGGCGGAACGTCGAGTTCCAGAATGCCCCTTATGTGCCTTTCGAGCCAAAGAACGTGCGGCCTGAAGGCGAGAAGTCACCCGGGCGCGGACACGTTCACCGCCACCGTCTCGTACGGCGGGAGGCTCACCACGAGCACGGCGACGACGCTCACCGCTGCGTCCGGCGGAGTGCAGAAGAGTCTCTCGTTCTAGACTGCGAACTGAAAAGGCCTGTACATGCATGAAAACGGGGCGATTCTTTCGAATCGCCCCGTTTTGATTCGTGCGCCGGTCTACTGGTTCGGCGTCTTCGCTGCAGAATCCCGCTTCGACTCGAGGAGCTTCTTGTTCTCCTTGTGATGCACGGTGGTCGCCTTGAGGCCACCGTACTGCTTGTTCTTCACGATGTCGCCCGTCATGGCGTCGACACGAATCTGTGTAGCGCGCTTGCTCTTGTTCAGCACCTTGATGTCATAGACCAGCGCCTTGTGTTCCATCTTCAACTCGGCAGAGCTGACCTCGCCCCAGTCCGCGCTGCGACGCGCAATGGCCATCGCGGAGTCGCCACTGATCTTGACGGACTGTGCCAGGCTGCTGCTGACCTTGATGTCGACCTTGGCCGCGGTGCTGCTTTGCGGAGTGGAGCTCATGGCGCTCTGGGCGGCCGCGGGCATCGCGGCGAAGGCGGAAAGAGCGAGTGCGAACAGGTAAGGCTTCATATCGATAATCTCCGGTTGTAAGGCATGATGTAGCCAAGACACCGTAGTCCGACGCAGGTTGCGTGCTGGCATCCCTGCTGGCGGTCTCATCGAATCACCCATGGATGGCATCTCCGTGACGCGATCGCTGCTCTCATCCGCGTCGATACGCACGGAGGAACTCATCTGCTGGACGATAGGGTTAGTCTGCAATTGACTCCAGGTTGTCGGCATCGCGTGCAGCGCCGCACATTACGCGGCGGAGCGCTGGCGGCTGCCAGACGTGCGAGCATCGGGTTCCCACGCGGCGCGGGGTAGATTCGTGAGGCAACGAACGGCATGACCGATGGGAATGGCGGCGGGGAGAGGGCGGGGGTAGCGGAGGAGGGCATCAGCGCCGGTGCGCGCAAGGATCCGGAGGCCGGGAA
>JAYVNZ010000155.1:0-11298 GCA_043758185.1 Gemmatimonadaceae bacterium
AGATGCCTGTCTTGTTGCCGGCCCCGAGCGCGTGGTTCTCGCCGTACCAGTAGTAGCGCTCGCCCACGGTGAGAATGCCACCGCCGTGTGCCTCGATGCGTGCGCCATCTGCATCGTACCATGGCTGGCCCACGGCGAAGGTTGGCGCCGCCGGTTGGACAGGTGCCATGCGCGGGGGAGAACCGCAGGCCACGCCGCCCACGACGGAAAATCCCAGCACGATTTGAACGAAAGTCCTGCCCGCGGCAATGATCATGGTGTCAAGGTATCTCCTGCGGTTTGCTACTTGCCAGCGCGCCGGGAGAGCATCTTGCATGGGGAACAGTTTTCCTCCAGCGGACCCCGATGAGCGATCCTACACCAACTGATGTCAAGCGCGCGCAGGTCCGTCTTGCTGAGATTCGCGAGGATATCAGCACCAGGTTGTGGCCGGTGAATTCGGGAATGAGCTCGGACATGTTCAACGACCTCATGGATCGCATGGCCCTGTTGCAGTACAATTTCGAGCAGCGTGTGGCGCAGGAGGGTCGAGAGGGAGAGCGGCGTCAAGGCGAACTGGATCGGCGCACGCTTCCGGGCCTGCCGCCGTCGGGCGGCAGCGACAAGAACGCTGGGTAAGGTTCGTCGGCCGACAATGAGATCCCTGCCGGAACGATTGGTGCGCAGTCGCCGGTCAATGACAACCCTCACACTCCGTGCGCACCGCGCCGCAGTCACGATGCTGCTCCTGGCCGCCACGAGTTGCCTCGCGCGCAATCCCGCGCCTCCAGCGCAGGCACCAGCGCCACTGTTCGACCCTACCGTGTTCTTCGCTGGACGCACGCATGGCGAGGGAACACTCCACGTGCGCGTCGGCTCCACGCGCGCACTGCGAGTGGAAGGCGTGGGTCAGTCCGCCGCCGACGGGAATTTCACACTGGACCAGACAGTGACCTACGCCGATGGCATGGTCGAGACGCGCACGTGGCGCATGCGTCGCGTGGATGCGGGTCACTATGCGGCGACGTTGAGCGACGCGAAGGGTGAGGTTCAGGCGGAGGTGCGTGGCAACGTATTCCACCTGCGCTACCTCATCCGACAGCCGGCCGTATACATGGAACAGTGGTTGTATCTCGCCGCCGACGGCCAGTCCGTTGCCAACCAGGCGCAGGTCACCGTGCTCGGCGTGCCATGGGCGCGGCTTGCCGAGACGATCACCCGCCGGTCTGCCGCCGGAAAATGAGCGCGCATGCGGTAGGGCTCGGGACGCAAGTCATGTCACAGACCCGCAGCACTACGTGATGAAGACGCCGAGCCCGTAGAGGAAGAAGGCGCAACCGGCTATCGCGGGGACGAGCACCGCGACACCCGGGGTCCGCGAGCCGGGCAGCCGATACCACAGGTACAGTCCACTCAGCACGAGCGCCACGAGGCCCAGGGAGAGGGCGTCCATGGCCAGACTCCACACGCGGGTCAGTATGCAGTCGCGCGTCACTATGGGGTCGTCCATCTTCACGCCTGTGAACTTGTGTAGTGCGTCCATCACGCCCCACACGTTCAGCCGGATCTCCGTGACGGTGGCGTATGCGCTGTCGAGTCGGGCACGCACGCGGTATACCCTGCCGGGCTAGACCACCTGGAAGTCGAAGTGGGTGTCATCGGGTGCACGTTTCGTTTCACCCACCTCGCCAACGAGCCCGAGCTGCGCCATGAGGTCACTCGCCATGGCAATGTCGCCGCCTCCGCGAGGAACACGGATGTCATGGTGTGACGCCGACTCCACGCGTGACTTCCAGAATTGCGAGACGGGCCATTTCGAGTGGTTCAGTACGAGCCCGGATGCCGCAAAGAGCCACAGGAACAGCAGCAGGTAAAGTCCGAGGTAGTTGTGCAGCTTTCGCGTGACGATGCGCGTGCGCGCGGAATTCACGCGGGCAGACAGCGGCGTCCCGCGCGTGACCCTGGCGGCGCGCCCCGCGCTGGACGTCGTCGTTGACAGTCTCATGCAATGATCGCGAACACGAGCGCGACAAAGGACAGCACGCCTGCCGCCAGGACGCGCAGACCCGTGCTCCGATCAGCCCTGATCACGGTCCAGAGGTAGACACCACTCGCCGTGAGGAAGAGCAGCAGGTAGACCGTCGCGTCCGCGAGCCATCCCCAGACCCTGGTGTAGAGCCAGTTGCCGCGAATGCTGGCGTTGTGCGGTCCCGGCATCTTGTGGAGGTACACCATCGCGTCCCACGCGCCGGTGTCCTGCTGCTCGATCGTCGCGACGCCGGCGGTCAGGTCCACCTTCACATGCGTCACGTGGCCCGGCCACTCGATGGGAAAGCTGACGCGTGAGCCCCCGGGCTTCCGGTTCACGTACCCGATCTCGCCAGCGATGCCGACCTGCCGTCGTACCTCCCTGGCAACGGCAAGGCCATCGTCTGCGTTCGTGACGACGATGCGCATGGTGCGGGTGGGGGCGGTCGGCGCGGAGCGTCCGCCCCACGGCATGAGGGAGTGATTGAGCTGGATGGCGCTCACGGCGTACACGAGCACGAACGGACTGACGAACAGGCCGAGGTACAGGTGCAGGTTGCGGGTCCAGCGGCGGAGCGACCGGCGGAGCGGATCAGGTTGTCGCGGAGGCATCCGCAAGCATAGCCGCGAGGCTCGGCCAGGGCGCCACCGACGCGGGACGCGAGGCCGTGGTGGCAGTCGCATGTCGTGCGGGAGGCTGCCGCTGTCACCGCGCAATTCGCCGTGGTAGCTTACGGCCGCGCTCACAAGGGGACGGATGACGGGGACAATCCATTGGGTGTGACGGCGGGCGCGAATCGCGGCGCCTACCGGGCGGACATCGATGGGTTGCGCGCGGTATCGGTGCTTGCCGTGGTCGGCTTTCACGCGTTCCCCAGGTGGGTGCCCGGTGGGTTCATCGGGGTCGACGTGTTTTTCGTCATCTCGGGATACCTCATTTCCGGAATCATTCTCGGCGACGCGGCATCCGGTCGGTTCAGCCTCCGGAATTTCTATGCACGTCGTGCCCGGCGCCTGCTGGCAGCGCTGATCCCCGTACTGCTCGCGTGCCTCGTCGCTGGCTGGCTGTTGATGACGGCCCCGGAATTCGAACAACTTGGAAAGCACGTCGCCGCGGCCGCGACGTTCACGTCCAATTTCGTGCTGTGGCGTGAGGCGGGCTACTTCGACTCCACGGCGGCGCTCAAGCCCCTGCTGCATCTCTGGTCGCTGGGTATCGAGGAGCAGTTCTACATCGTGTGGCCACTGGCGCTGCTGCTGCTGGTGAAGGGGCGGATTCGCGTGAGATCGGCGATCGCGATGCTCGGCGCCGCCTCGTTTGCGCTGAGCATGTACATGCTCCGCACCGACCCGGCTGCCGCATTCTTTCTGCCGGCGCCCAGGGCGTGGGAGCTGCTACTCGGTGCCGGCATTGCGGCCGCGGAAGCCGGTGATACGGCGCGGGAAACCGGCGCGTGGCTGCCACGCCCAGCCGCGCACGCCATGGCCGCCGCTGGCCTGATCACCATTCTCATCTCCGCATTGACGCTCCCCGCGGATGAGTTTCCGGGGTGGTGGGCACTGGCCCCAACGCTCGGTGCGGCGTCGATCATCGTGGCCGGACCAGCGGCATGGACCAACAGGCACGCACTCGCCACACCGACGGTTGTGGGTCTCGGCGTGATCAGCTATCCCATCTATCTCTGGCACTGGCCGCTGTTGTCTTTCGCGCAGGTAGCCGCTGGCGAGATGCCCACACGAACGGTGCGCATTGCCGCCGTATTGGCCACGCTGCCGCTGGCCTGGCTCACGCACGAGTACGTCGAGAAGCGGGCACACGTGCGGCGGGCATCCGGCGCGCGTCCGCCGGTGCTGTTCGCGGCTCCTATGCTGATGGCACTACTTGTCGGCGTCGGCTTCGTCGGCCTCGCGGCGTACCTCGGCGTCCGGTTCTCGACGCCCATCGCCGATTCCGCCATCACGGCCGACAACAGGTGGCCCGAGCAGCATGCGCCCTCCTATCGAAGCGACAGCCTCGCGCGACAACTCTTCTCGGGCGGATTCGACTCCGAGCGCGATTTCTTCATACGTCCCGCCGCAAACGCAGGCGTGTGGGAGACGGCGTTTCTCGGCGACTCCCACGCCTTTGCGTTCTTCGTGGCGGTCCGCGGAGACGACAGCGCCAGTGCGCTCCTGGATATCGGCCGCGGCACGTGCCTGCCCCTGCTTGGCGTGGAGTCGTACCTCAGTGGGAGCAGCATGCGGTGCCAGCCCCTCATGGATCGCGCGATCACCTGGGCGGCGGCCGCGCCAGCGGTTCACACCGTGGTCCTCGCGGGCTTTTTCACGGAATATCTCGACGGCAGGGTACAGCTCAGGCCCACCGCCACGCGTACGTCGCCTCCGTTGCCGAGTGACACCATCGACTTCGGCGATGCCCTGGCACGCACGGTAGGCTACCTGGAGCAACGGGGAAAGCAGGTTGTCGTGATGCTCGACGTGCCGGAAATGGGATTCCGGGTGTCCGAATGCCTGTCGCGTCGCGTCATGCTGCGCACCTTCCGCGGCGATTGCAGCGTGAGTTACGAGGCACACCAGCGGGAGTCGCGCCTGGCGCGGGCGGCGGTGGAGCGCGTCGCGGCCCGCCTGCCGCGCATGAAGACCATCGATCCGTCGGTGGTGCTGTGCGACGGCCAGCGCTGCACGGCGCGGATGGGCAATGAGCTGCTCTACCGCAATGACGGCAATCACCTCAACATGAGCGGGGCACGGCGCGTCGGGGTCATGCTGCGAAAGGCACTCGCCAACCTCAGCGGCACGGAGTGAGCGGTTTACCGCTCCGCGGGCCCTTGGTTCGCTGGCAGCAGTCCGTACACGCAGAACTGCCCCGTTCCTGTATTGCTGGTGCCGAAGCTCGCGAGATACACCTTGCCATTCGCTATGGTGGGCGCCGCCATCTTCGAATATCCACCACAGTCGTCGCGGGCCGGCACCTCCAGTGAATTCCACAGCTCGTGTCCGATGTCCTCTGCGTCGTAGGCATGCAGGATTCCAGGCCGCGATTCATGCCACGAGTCGCCCGACGCATGGATGGCGGCCCAGAGAATTCCATCGCGTCCACCGTTGGACGACAGCGACAACATCGCGCCCGGGTGCCCCTGGTTCGCCACATCGCGCATCATGACCGGTGTCTCGGCAATTCGCCCACCGTCGATCCTGTAGACCCGCGCCTTGTCCCGCTGCCCCCACACGTAGAGCAGGTCACCGCGCTTCGCACTCGACCAGTACACCAGGCTGTGCATGTGCGACGCCGTGGCCTTGAAGTGCTGCGTGGCATGTTCGTCACCCAGGTGGCCAAGGTGTCGCGTGTCGAGCGTGTAGAGCACGCCTTCCTTGCCACCGCCAAGCACCATGTGCGTGCCGGGTATGAGCGACGCCCCCGACGAATTCAGGTCGGCATCCTTCGCGTCCAGCTGGAGATGGTTCGTGGGCGTGAACCAGTCGAGCAGGGCGAGTCGTGGCGAGAGCTTGAGAAAACTCTCGCTGAAGTTCTTCACGCCGTCCCAGCTTCCATTGCCCGTGACGACGAACACGTTGCCGTCCGCATCCGCTGACGGGCCCTGCCCCGACTGCCAGATGCTCGCCTCACTGCCCGTGGGAGACGTGTTGAAGACGCCCACCTGTGCGAGCGACGTGGCGTCGTAGGCAAGCAGGAACCCGTGATATGGATCCTTGTCGCAGTGCGACGCATACCCAACGTACACGGTGCCGTTGGCCAGGAGCAGCGCTGGCCGCTGGTTCTGCAGCAGCGCATCGAACTGGTCGGCCTTGATGATCACGGGACTTTCCGGCAGGTCGGCGCCGGTGGCAAGATCGAGGGCGTGCAAACGCTGCAGGTATCCGCCGCCGGCGCGCGTCAGCGCCACCACATAGAGCACGCGCCGCTCCCTGTCGATGACTGGCGTGCCGATGATGCCCATCTGTCCATTGATGTCGAGGCAGCCGAAGGGCGCGCTGTGCAGGTTGGCGGGCGTGCCGAAGTTGACGTGCCAGAGGGGCGCGGCCGCCGCCGGATCATTCGCGTCGAAGGCATACACGCTGTTGTTCACCGTGGTCAAGTACACGACGTCGTGTGGAGTGCCGCCAACGGAGACGTTCGTGACCACCAGGGGCTGGGTGTACACCTGGTCGTCCACCACGCGCTTGAACAGCATGCCGAACCGCGCGCGACTCACCATCGCCGGAGTCAACAGGGTCTCGCGCGTGTTCGCCCCCGTGCGCGCATTGTCGTTGTGCTGCGTGAGCACGTCTACCTGCGCGGCCGCAGGCGCGGACGCCGCGGCGCACAGCGTCATGCCGGCGAGTATTGCGGACAAACCTGCCATGCGACAACCGGTCATGTGCATCCATCCATCGGGTACGTGAGCCAGAACGATAGCCGCGTCACACGGCGCCCAACAGTCGCGTCACCACCTCGCCGAGCGACACGATCGAGAACGGTTTACCAAGGAAGTCGATGTCATCCATGAGGCGGCTGTTGTCGCCAAGCAGGCGGATGTCGTAGCCGCTCATGATCACCACCTTGAGTGAGGGCTTCTCCGCGCGCAGCTGCAGGGCGAGATCGAGACCCGACAGGTGCTCCGGCATCACCATGTCCGTGAGGAGCAACTGCACGTCGCCGCCAGCCTCGCGCCACACATGCAGTGCCTCGACGCCGTCGTTCGCCTCCAGCACGTGGTAGCCAAGGCGCCGGAGTCCGCGGCCCACCACCTTCCGCACCGGGGCCTCGTCTTCCACCAGCAACACCGTCGCGGGTGCAGCCACCGCCACGGCAACGGGGTCCGGCAGCGGCGCCGCGGGCACGTTGTCCAGCGACGGGAGGTAGACGCGAAACGTGCTGCCTTCACCAGGCTCGCTCTCCACCTCGATCCAGCCACGATGCTGTGCGATGAGTCCATGCACGGTCGCAAGTCCGAGCCCTGTCCCCTTGCCCACGTCCTTCGTGGTGAAGAACGGCTCGAAGAGATGACCGCGGGTCTCCGCGGTCATGCCGGTGCCGGTATCAGAAATCTCCAGCAGCGCAAAGCGACCGGGCTGTGCCTCGCTGGGCTGCGGAATCGCGTCGCCGTCACGCGTCACGACACGGGTCCGCACGGTGAGCGTGCCACCGGCAGGCATTGCATCGCGCGCGTTGAGGCAAAGGTTGACGATCACCTGCTCGATCATCCCTGCATCCCCGTCGAATACGGCGGGCTGCGGCAGGGGCTGGAAATCGATGACCACCCGCTCTCCGATGAGCCGCGACAGCATGCGGAGCAGGTCGCTCACCACCACGTTGAGGTCGTGTGCGCGCATGGTCATCACCTGACGACGGCTGAACATCAGCAACTGGCGCGTGAGGTTGGCGGCGCGCTGCGCCGAGCTGCGCACGTCGCTCGTGACCTGCCGCACGCTGTCCGGCAGCGAGGAGTCCATTTCCAGGAGCTCGAGCTCCATGGTGATGGCGCCGAGGATGTTGTTGAAGTCGTGGGCAATGCCGCCGGCAAGCTGGCCGACGGCATCCATGCGCTGCGCGTGCTGGAAGCGCTGCTCGCGCGCGAGCTCTTCCGTGATGTCGCTCTCGACGGCGATGTAATTCGTGATGATGCCCGCGTCATCACGCAGGGGCGCAATGATGGCATCCACCACCACGTCGCGGCCGTCACGGTGGCGGTTGGTGACGCGACCGCGCCACGTTTCCCCGCGCTCCAGGGTTGCCCAGACCCCCGCGTAGAACGACGCGGGATGTGCATCGCTCCGCAGCAACCCGCGGCTCGCTGCGAGTGCCTCGGCGCGGGAGTATCCCGTGAGAGTGGTGAAGGCCTCGTTGACGTACACGAACCGGCCCGTGGTGTCCGAGATGAGCACGCAATCCGGCGACTGTTCGATGGCCGCACGCAGGAGGCGCTGTGCCGCATTGGCCCGATAGCGCGCCATCGCCGTGGCGGCCTGGGTCGTGATGCCCACGGCGAGCGATATCTCGGCCTCCGTGAAGTCGTGCACGGCGTGCGTGCCAATGACGATGGCGCCAATCGCCTCACCGTCCACGACGATGGGAAACGCGGCGAGCGACCGGATGCCCTCCCGCTCGAGTCCCTCGGCAAAGGCGCCCAGCCGTCCGTCGGCGCGGACATCGGGGAACAGGAGGGGTGCAGGCGCCGCCTTGAATGCCGCGGCCAGGGGCAGGTCTCCGAGATCAACAACGGCGCCCGGGGTTCGCGGTCCTGTCCCGGCGGCAGGACTGGGGAGCTTCGTGAACGTCGTCGCGTGCTCGTCGAAGAGGCCCACCACACCGTACGGCAACTCGAGCGAGGTCGTGATTTCCTCGCACGCACGGCTCATGAGGAAGGTGGACGGCACGTCGGTGGACGCCAGGGCGAGGAAACGGTTGAGCGACGCGAGTTCGCGGTTGCGGCGCAACAGCGCTTCGTCTGCCCGCCGGTGCCCCTCCACTTCGCTGGTCAACTGATCGTTGCTGACCTGGAGCTCGCGCAACTGATGCGCAATGCGCGCGCGCATCGTGTCGAGCACGTCGTGCAGGGTGAGGAACTCCTCGTAGCGCACCGCGGTCGTCGTCGGCTGGGGCGTTCCGTCGTGGTACCGGGCTACATCGGCGGCGAGCTGGTTCAGGGGCTCGTCGAGCAGGCGACGCACCAGCAGGTACATGACGAGGAATGCCGCAAGGAGCGCGATCAGGCTGGTGCGGAGCACACCGGTCACCTCCTCCCGGATGGCTTGCCGAAGCGGCGCGCGCGACAGCGTGAGCTCCACGGTTCCGATCATGCGGCCGTAATGTTTCACGGGCAGGGCACGCGAAACGGTGTCGTCGAGCACGCCGTGACGAATCTCCCGGGTGGCTCCCGAGCTCGCGTCCCGGATCATGACCCTGACCACGCGTGGGTCTTCCGCGAATGCATTGCCGATCTGTGCGGCGCGGTCCATGTCGATGTCCCACAGCGCGGGCTCGATCACGCGGGAGAGTTCGCGAACGCCACTGTCCGCTGCGCGTCCGAGCTCCGTCCCGCGGCGGCGGCTGTCGACAGCCGCGAGCACCACCACGGTCGCAACGGACGCGAGCGCGACGCTGCCAGCAAGGGCGAGCACGAGACGCCGCACCAACGACCGCGTCGGTCCTGTTGCCACCGGTGTGCGGACAGGGGAGGAACGGACCGTCCGCTCGGTCATCGCTTCACGGGCGCGGGGGCTGTCGCGTGCCGCTGCACGGCAAGAATGCTGTCCGCCCAAAGATGCTTGATGGAAGACAGCACTCCGTTTGCCGCGATGACGCGCCGGCCACTGTTGAACCGCGCGAGCGCGTCCGCTCCACGCGGATGTCGGATGTTGAACCCCACGAAGGCGGGGAGCGAGCCTCCCGCGAATGCCAGGCTGACGCGTCCTCGCACGTCGGCGCGCTCAAGTACGTCCGCGGCGCGCTTGGTCGCATCGGTGTTGATCATCGCGGCGTCGAGACGACCGTCGGCCAGCTTGCGAAGGTTGATTGCCTCACTGCCCGCCACCACCAGCTGGATGATGCCGCGCCGCTGCAGCTGGTAGAGGACGTCCGGATATTCGTAGCCGCGCACCACCCCTACCCGGGTTCCCCGTGGAAGCTGCTGCGGACTCGGTACTCGCAGGGGCCGGCCTATGCTCTGGAAGAAATCACTGTGAAAGACGAAGTTCGCCGAATCGGAGAACACCACCGAGGCGGGAATCGACGCGTCGCGTGACATGCTGAAGCAGACCGGCACCCGCGCCTGTATCACCATCGCCTTGCAGCGGGCGTACGGCACCACCAGGAAGTGGGGTTCGATACCGCCAGCACGGAACGCCGCGTGCACGATGTCGTTGGCGTAGCCGCTCCCGTCGGGTCTCGACCACACGTCGGCGGCGTCCTCGACGGCTACGTCAAGGGGCGCGGAGGGCTTCGTTGGACGAGCGGGTTGAGCGGAAAGGCTGGTGCCCACGAGCAGGATGAAGAGCGACCCATGCCACGTGTGCGCGGCGGAGCGGGCACCGAGGCGCATCCCGGCTGGGCGACGGCCTGTCATAGGGTCCCTTCTCGGGCGCCGGAGATGCGCGAGCCTCGCGATCAGCACGCATGGAGTATAGCGGAGTGCCGCGATGCTGGCGCGCGCGTCCTTGCGCGAGTGTCAGGGCACGACGGTCCACGCCAACACCGCGCCGCCATGCGCGCCCGACCGGATGCTGCCTGACAACAGCATGCGATCCACCCGGTTTCCCGGATGATCGTGGTTGTACCTGATCACCTTCAACCCGCTGAACGTACCGATGCCGGCGGCGAGGATGACGTCACTTGCCCAGTGCTTGTCGTTGTACAGGCGTTCGAGTGCAACCATCGCCGCTCCCCCATACATCAGTGCTCCAATGTACGGCGTGGAATGCGGCCACCACCGTGACGTTTCCGCTGTCACGGCGCTCGCTGCCGCGAAGGCTGCAATCGTGTGCCCTGAAGGCAACGACGAGTAATCATTTCCCTTGCGAAAGCCGCGCAGGAACTCGAAGTCATGGGCATTGCTGTCAGCGACCATGTACGGCCTCGCTCTTCCGAGCGTCCCCTTGATGGTGGTTCCGATGACCTGCCCGATAAGCAGCGCCTCCGCGCCGTGAAGTCCAAGGTCCGCCATGCGCGGCACGTGTGCCACTCGGCCGATGACGTAGAGTCCACCTCCGATGATCGCACTTCCCGGTACTGCCGTGAGCCGGAAGGCATCTGCCGAATGCTTCACGAACGAGCTACTCTGGAGCGACGACCTCCGCATGTCGAAGGCGATCTGCCGGTCGAGCGGAAACATGACGCCGGTTCCCACAGCGAAGAGTCCCGCAAGCGCAGCATCGGTGCCAGTGAAGAAACGGCCTCGGCGTCCTCCACTCGTGTCGGCGGGGGCATTGGCGACCTGCGCGCCGAGTGGTGGAGTGGCGATCGTCCCCGCGAGGAGCAGGGCGCAAACGGTTGATCGGGAGATGACACCAGCCTTCGACGCCACACTTGTCATGAACTGCAATCCTCCAGTATTGGATGGTGTGATGACGGACTGCTGGCCCAGGGACATGGATCATCGCGGTTGCATCGACAGGCCGAGGAGCAGGCCCCCGTCTGCCCCCGGAACGACCGTTGCACTGACGAGCCACCTCGGACCCGCGCCCGGTGGAGCTGAGTGCGCGTAGTGGACGAGCCGGGACCCGATGACCGCGCCGAGCACGTCACCCGCCAGGACGTCGCTCGCCCAGTGCTGGTTCAGGTACATGCGACTG
>JAYVNZ010000156.1:0-8941 GCA_043758185.1 Gemmatimonadaceae bacterium
AGTCTGACGGTCTGACAGCGGGTCGACCGACTGGTCTGTCAGCAATGGCCACATAACTGGTCTCTCGCCGGGCCTTCAGGTTGCGCAGTTCGACGCAGGGTGTGATGTCCGATGTCGGGATTCAGCTTCTGACGTCACTCGAGAGGACGTGCCGATTCGGGGAAGACCAAGGTGGCGCGGCGCCTGATGTCGGACATCAGCTTACAGCCGCCTGACATCTGCAGCCCCGCTGGTCCGCTTGCCTCGTCAGGGACATGCCACTATACTATAGAGCATCACACAATTGTTCCTCGTGGCGATTTCAGCAAATTGCGGCCACGTTAATCCCCTGCTAAAGCGCGAGCCCGCACGCCGTCGCGTCAGGGCTCCTTTTTTTTGCGAAGATGACAGTCCGTCCCGCTCCCGATAGACATCCGTACCTCAAGGCACTCGACAGCCGAGTGCTGGTGTATGACGGTGCGATGGGCACGAACATTCAGCGCCACAATCCCACGCCTGACGACTTCGGCGGAAAGGCGCTGGAAGGGTGCAACGATAACCTCGTGCTCACCCGGCCCGACATCATCCAGTCCATCCATGAGTCTTTCCTCGCGGTGGGATGCGATGTCGTGGAGACGTGCACCTTCCAGAGCACCCCGCACCGCCTGCGCGAGTGGGGGCTGGAGGACAAGACATGCGAGCTGAATGTCCAGGCGGCCCGTCTCGCGCGCGCGGCCTGCGACAAGTACTCCACGCCGGAACAGCCGCGATTCGTCGCGGGGTCCATCGGGCCCACCGGCATGCTGCCCTCCAGCAGCGACCCGGCACTCGGCAACATCACCTTCGAGGCGCTCGCCGAGACCTACTACTGGCAGGCGAAGTACCTCGTTGAAGGTGGGGTCGATGTCCTGCTCGTGGAAACGGCGCAGGACATCCTGGAGGTGAAGGCGGCAATCACCGGCTTCGAGCGGCTGTTCGCTGAAATTGGCCGACGTGTACCTGTGCAGGCACAGATCACACTCGATACCAGCGGCCGTATGCTGCTGGGCACCGACATCGCGAGTGCGGTGGCTACGCTGGAAGCGATGCGCGTGGACGTGATCGGGCTTAATTGCTCGACCGGCCCCGAGCACATGCGCGAGCCCATCCGGTTCATGATGGAGCATGCGTCGATCCCCATCTCCGTCATTCCCAATGCCGGCCTGCCCCTGAACACCGGTACGGGCGAGGCGATCTATCCGCTCGAGCCCGCGCCGATGGCAGGCATGCTGCGCGAGTTCGTGGAGCAGTTCGGCGTGCGGATCGTTGGCGGCTGCTGCGGCACCACGCCGGAGCACCTCGGGGCGATCGTGACGGCCGTTCGCGCGGCTACACCGCCCGCACAATCGCATCACGGTCGCGAGGCGCTCGTGTCGTCGGCCATGCGCGCGACGATGCTGCGCCAGGAGCCGGCACCGCTGCTCGTGGGCGAGCGGGTCAACTCGCAGGGCTCGCGAAAGGTGAAGCGACTGTTGCTTGCCGACGACTACGAGGGCATCCTCGAGGTGGCGCGCGAGCAGCAGGAGTCCGGCGCGCACGTGCTGGACGTCTGCGTTGCGCTCACCGAGCGTGGCGACGAGGCGGAGCAGATGTCGAAGGTGGTGAAGCTGCTCTCGATGAGCGTGGAGACGCCGCTCATGATCGACTCCACGGAACGTGTCGTGATCGAGGCCGCGCTGGAGCACGTGCCCGGCCGCGCGATCATCAACTCCATCAACATGGAGAATGGCCGCAAGCGGATCGACGACATCGTGCCACTCGCGAAGAAGCACGGTGCCGCGCTCGTGGCGTTGACGATCGATCCCGTGGGCATGGCGAAGACCCGCGACCGCAAGCTCGAGGTGGCGAAGGCGATCTACGACATCGTCGTGGGCGAATACGGGCTGCGTGCGGAGGACCTCATCTACGACGCACTCACCTTCACGCTCGCCACGGGCGACGTGGAGTGGATCGACAGCGCGCACGAAACCATCGAAGGCATCCGCCTCATCAAGCGCGAGCTGCCCGGCGTCTTCACGATCCTCGGCGTCTCCAACGTGAGCTTTGGACTGGACCCCGTTGCGCGCTACGTGCTGAACTCGGTGTTCCTGCATCACTGCGTGGAAGCGGGGCTCGATGCCGCGATCGTCAACCCGGCGCACATCACGCCCTACGCAGAGATCAGCACCGAAGAGCGTGCGCTCGCGGATGACCTGGTGTTCAACCGTCGGCCGGATGCACTCCAGTTGTTCATCGAGGGCTTCTCCACCAAGACGGCGGGCGACGCGCTTGCGGAGAAGGCGGATCCCACCGAGGGCATGTCGCCTGAACAGAAGGTCCACTGGATGGTCCTTCACCGGAAGAAGGAGGGCATCGAGGACGCGCTCGACGCGGCCCACGTGCGCGCCGAGCCAGTGCGGGTGCTCAACGAGGTGCTGCTGCCGGCCATGAAGGAGGTGGGCGACAAGTTCGGCGCGGGCGAGCTGATCCTGCCCTTCGTGCTGCAGAGCGCCGAGGTGATGAAGAAGGCCGTGAAGCACCTGGAAACGTTCCTCGAGAAGGCGGAGGGCTACACCAAGGGCAAGGTGGTGCTCGCGACCGTGTACGGCGACGTGCACGACATCGGCAAGTCGCTCGTGAATACCATCCTCTCCAACAACGGCTACACGGTGTACGACCTGGGCAAGCAGGTGCCCGTGAACACCATCATCGAGAAGGCCATCGAGGTTGGTGCCGATGCTATCGGGCTGTCTGCGCTGCTGGTGAGCACGAGCAAGCAGATGCCGCTGTGCGTGCAGGAGCTGGACAAGCGCGGCATCCAGGTGCCCGTGCTGATTGGTGGCGCCGCGATCAACAGGCGGTTCGGGCGGCGTGCACTGTTCGTGGAGCCCGAGCGTGCCTACGAGTCCGGCGTCTTTTACTGCAAGGATGCGTTCGAGGGGCTCGAGACGATGGACGCGTTGCAGGGTGGCGACGAGCGCCGGCGCATCTTCACGGAGAAGCTGCTGTCCGACGCGCGCAACGACGCGTTCCTCCACGGCAACGTGGGCAAGGATGTGCGCAGCGGTACATCGGGTGGGGAACGCAGCGACGTGTCGCATGACCATGCCGTGCCGGTCGCACCATTCTGGGGCACCCAGGTGCTCGACGACATTCCGCTGGACGAGGTGTTCGACCTGCTGGACAAGGATGAACTGTTCCGCCTGCAGTGGGGCGGCCGTGGGTCCGGCCCGGAGTTCGACGCGATCGTGAAGGAACAGTTCGAGCCCGCGCTTGCGCGTCTCAAGGAGGAGGCACGCACTGGTGGGTGGGTACAACCGAAGGCGGTGTACGGGTATTTCCCGGCGCAGAGCCTTGGCAACGACGTCATCATCTACGACCCAGCGCCGTACGCAGCGGATGGCACGCTCGTGGAGCAGGCGCGATTCCACTTTCCCCGGCAGGACGGGCGCGAGCGACTGTGCATCGCCGACTACTATCGCAGCGTGGCGAGCACCGACGTGGATGTCGTGGCGTTCCAGATCGTGACCGTGGGTGACGAGGCAACGCGCCGGTTCGAGACGCTCCAGGCGCAGGGCGAGTACAGCGAGGCTTTCTACTCGCACGGGCTCGCCGTCGAGGCGGCCGAAGCGGTTGCGGAGTGGATGCACCGGCGCATCAAGCGCGAACTGGGCATTCCGGGCGGTCGGGGCAAGCGCTACTCGTGGGGCTACGGCGCCTGTCCGGATCTCGAAGATCACGCGCAACTCTTCAAGCTGCTGCCGGCGGAAGCCGCGCTCGGCATGGAGCTCACGTCGGCATACCAGCTCATTCCGGAGCAGAGCACGGCGGCGATCATCGTGCATCATCCGCAAGCCAAGTACTACGCGGTCCGAACGGCGGCAGAAGTCGCCGCGGTCTAGGGGTCTGGATTCAACAACCAACGTTCAAACCACGGAGGAGACAGAGGACACGGAAGACTGCGAACAACTGATCGCTCGCTGTTTTCGGCCTCGTGCACTCCGTGTCCTCCGTGGTTCAATTTTCTTTCTCGAGCTCCTGAATAGATGAGCATAACCGCACTCCAACGCCTGCTCGACCCTGACTCCCTCGTGCTGTTCGACGGGGCAATGGGGACGATGCTGTATGCTAGGGGCGTGTTCATCAACCAGTGCTACGACGAACTCAACGTGCGCGCGCCAGATCTCGTGCGCGACGTGCACCGCGCGTACGTGAAGGCGGGCGCAGAAGTACTGGAGACCAACAGCTTCGGAGCGAACCGGCTGAAGCTGGCGCAGTTCGGACTCTCGTCGCAGACCCGGGAATTGAACAAGCGCGCGGCGGAACTGGCGCGGGAGGCGGCCGCCGACGGGCACGACGTACTCGTGGCTGGCGCCGTGGGGCCCCTCGGCGTGCGGCTCGAGCCGTATGGCCCCACGTCGGCGAGCGAGGCGCAGGCGGTGTTCCGGGAGCAGATGGAAGGGCTCAAGGAGGGTGGCGCAGACCTGTTCATCCTCGAGACCTTTGGTGACCTCCACGAGATCGGGCAGGCCATCGCGGCGGCGCGCGCCGTGGATCCCACCATGCCGGTCATCGCGCAGATGACCATCGGCGCGGATGGGCTCACGCCCTATGGCGCCACGCCTGAGGATGTGACACGCGCGCTCGACCGCTTCGGTGCGGACGTGATTGGACTGAACTGCTCGGTGGGTCCGCAGGCGATCCTCGAGGCGGTGGAGAAGATGATACCGCTCACGCAGCGGAAGATTTCAGCGCAGCCCAACGCCGGCATGCCGCGCGACGTGGGCGGGCGCAGCATGTACATGGCCAGTGCCGAGTACATGGCGGAGTATGCGCGGCACCTCGTGCAGGCGGGCGCCAAGGTGGTTGGCGGCTGCTGCGGGACGACGCCCGAGCACATCACCGCCATGATGGTGGGCATTCGTCCGTTGAGCCCGCGGTTCGCGCGCACGGGCGCTACCGCGCAGGTGACGGTGGGCGCCGCACCAACGCCGCGTGAGGGTCCGCGAACGCCCGACGTGCCCGCAGTTCCCCTTGCAGAACGCTCACGCTGGGGCGCGAAGATCGCGGCGGGCAGGTTCGTCACGTCAGTGGAGATCGTTCCGCCACGCGGCGTTGACGCCACGCGCATGCTGGCGGACGTCGGTCTTCTCAGGACGGCTGGCGTGGACGCGGTGAACGTGCCCGACGGTCCGCGAGCCCAGAGCCGGATGGGTGCGCTGCTCACCTCGCTGCTCATCGAACAGAAGGTCGGTATCGAGGCTGTCACGCACTACGCCTGCCGAGACCGAAACCTGCTCGGCATGCTCAGCGACCTGCTGGGTGCGTCAGCGGTGGGGCTGCGGAACCTGCTGCTCATCACCGGTGATCCGCCGAAGATGGGACCGTATCCGAGCGCCACGGCAGTGTTCGACATCGATGCCATCGGACTCACGAATCTCGTGCGGAACCTCAACCACGGCCGCGATCCGGGTGACAACTCCATCGGCCAGGGTACTCGCTTCGTGATCGGGGTTGGCGTGAATCCGGCACCGATCGACCTGGAGCACGAGCTCAAGCGATTCGCCTGGAAAGTCGAGGCGGGGGCGGAGTTCGCCGTCACGCAGCCTGTGTTCGATGCCGGACAGTTGGAGAACTTCCTGCGCCGCACCGAGGGCGCACGCGTGCCGATCGTGGCGGGTATCTGGCCGCTCGTGAGCCATCGAAATGCCGAATTCCTTGCCAACGAAGTACCGGGCGTCAGCGTACCCGCACAGGTGATTGAACGCATGCGCCGAGCGAGCGACAAGTCGAAAGAGCACGCGATCGCGGAAGGCATTGCGATCGCGAGGGAGATGCTCGACAGGGTGCGCGGCGCCGTGCAGGGGGTGCAGGTATCAGCCCCGTTCGGCAAGGTCGAATTGGCGCTGGACGTCTTTGGTGATACGTTGACGCCGTCCGACTCGTCCAGCATGGGCGTGGGTTCGTAGCCGCTTCGCTGAGCTCGACCGTGTCACGGAGGGAGGATGGAGCACGGCCGGCTCTTCACCGATTCCAGTGGTGTGGAGTGGGAAGTGTACGACGAATCCCAGTGGACGATCGGATGGGCACTCGATTGGGATTATCCGCCGCAGGTGGATGACCCAGGGTTGCTCTTCGATTCCCGACTGGGCCGGCGGCGCGTGTTCCCATGTCCCGTGAGTTGGCAGTCGCTCAGCGACGCCGAGCTCGGGGCGCTCCTCGCGACCGCCCGGTCACTCACCTGACGCACTGCCCACGGGTTGCTTCGTCCCGCCGGTGACTCTTACAGCCCGCGCGACCCCGATGACTTCGTCAATCCGCGCAACCTCGCCAGCGCGGATTCGATAGACGGCGGAAGCAGGAGGGAATCGGCGATCGCGCCGATCTCCTCCGCTTCCCGCCATGCCGCCTCCAACTCCGACAGTTCGCCTTCCAACGCGCGACGCTCCTGCTCCTCGTGCAGCGCCATCTCGATCGCGAGGCTCAGCGGGGTTGCAAGCGCAAGGAGGCCCGACTGCATGGCCACATCCTCCGCATTGGCGAAGAGGCGGGCCTCGGCCGCCGGGACAAGTCGTGTCAGCCTCGATCCGCGCCGCGCTTGATCGGCGAGAAACTTCTCGGAACTTCCTGCACGCTCCAGACGCCCCACGGCCTGCTGGACTTCCTCCGTTGTGCCACCCGACCGGTTCACCGCTGGGAAAATCACCGATGCGGCGCGATGCGCCTCCCGACCCTCGAGATGGATGGTCCGCTTCTGGCGCAGATCGGAGTAGTCGAGCCCCAGGTTTCCGTCATGCAGCACGATGTGCAGGGCCAGTCCACCGTCGGCACCCATCGCAAGCTTTGTTGTCAGCAAGTCGCGCCGCCTGATCTGTCGCAGTTCGCCACTGGCATCGTGCACGCGCGCGATGGTGCGCAGCGGGTTACCTCTCCGTGCGAACTTTGACGTGACTTCGGCAAGCTTGTAAGCGGCCACCACTCCAATGCCCAGTGTGACACCGCCAGCAATCGCCAATCCTCCGGCAAGCATGACACCCCCTGCCATGAGAAGGCGCTCGCGCCGGCGGCGTCCGAACTGGTCCCCGTAGCGCCACGCAGCAATCTCGGGTCGACGAGGAGCGCCGATGCGCACCAGTTCGAGACCCTCGGGCAGCTTCGCGAGCCCGATGTGCTCCGTCGCCATCCTGAGGCGCGTGTCGCAATAAAGGCGCTCCGCCTCCTCGATGGCCTCCCACCGCTCCTCGAGTGGGGTCAGATTCCACCGGTGGCACTCGCGGCACACGACCCACAAGCGACCCTTCGCCGCGTCGAAAGCCAGACGCCGGCCCACAGGGAAGTGCTCGATCGCCTGATTCGATCCGAGCGGACGGGTGCAGAACAGGCAGGTGGTGTACACCCGGCGAGCTTATTCCGATACCGCCAAGAATCAAGGTGCGCCGCCAGTGCCCGCACTCGCATCGTGGCCGACGCCCCCTGCGTACCGCCGCGCCACTCGGCATCTTTCGCGACGTGAGCATTCCACCCTCGCCCGATGAATTCATGCGCGCCGCCATCGGCGAGGCGCGCGCCGGCCTGGTGGAAGGAGGCATACCCATCGGCTCCGTACTCGTGCATGCCGGGCGCATTCTTGGCCGCGGCCATAACCGTCGGGTACAGCAGGGCAGCGTGGTGCTTCATGGCGAGATGGACGCCCTGGAGAATGCCGGCCGACACCCGGCGTCCGTGTATCGCGAGTGCACCATCTACACCACGCTCTCGCCGTGCCCGATGTGTACGGGTGCCATCCTGCTCTATGGCATCCCGCACGTGGTCGTCGGCGAGAACGTAACGTTCCAGGGCGACGAGGCGCTGCTTCGCGCGCGTGGCGTGCGCGTGGACGTGCTGCAGGATTCAGAGTGTATTCGCCTGATGACCGAATTCATTGCGCTGCAGCCTGAGTTGTGGAACGAGGATATCGGAGAATAGGGCGGCATGTCTTGCCCGGGGAACCAGGGTCCACTGCCGGGACGTTACTCAGGCAGTAACTTCAATCCACCCTTGTGAGGATCCGGCAGTGAAAGCAATTCTCCTGATCGACCACGGATCGCGCCGCGACGCCGCGAACGAGATGATGGACTGCATGGCGAACCTCGTGCAGGCCATGGCGGGGCCGGACATCATCGCCCGCTATGCCCACATGGAACTCGCCGAGCCGTCCATTGAAGTGGGGCTGCGCAACTGCGTGGCTGCTGGCGCCACCGAGGTCATCTGCTTTCCCTACATGCTCTCGCCGGGCAAGCACTCCACGGGCGACATTCCGCGCATGGTGGCCGCCGCGGCCGCCGAGTTTCCCGGACTCGAGATTCGCGTCACCAACGCCCTCGGCGTCCATGAAAAGCTGGGCGAACTCATTCTCGAGCGCGCCGGCCTTCCCGTCGTGAATGCACTGCGCGGGGACGACGTTGCACACTGCTGGCATTCGTCGCGCTCGGAAACCGCGTGCGGCGACGCGTGCCGCTGTCACCCCGTTGCAGGCGCTGTCGTGCACGCGTCTCCTGCCTCCTCCGTCCCGGCCTGACCGTCACATGACCACCGAATCCGCCGTCGCGCATCCGCCCCTCACGTTGCTCTCTGATGACGAGGAGGCGTTTCGTGACGCGGTGGCCGGCTTTGCTGCAGAAGAGGTGAAGCCGCGGGTGGGCGCCATGGAGCGCGCCGGCAAGATCGACCCGGAACTCATCGCGAAATACTTCGAGATGGGGCTCATGGGCATCGAAGTGCCCGAGCAGTACGGCGGCGCGGCCGGCTCGCTGTTCATGGTTGCGCTCGCCGTCGAGGAAGTGAGCAAGGTCGACGCGGCGGCGGCAATCCTGATCGATGTGCAGAACACGCTCGTCAACTATCCCATCGCGCGCTATGGCAGCGAGGCACTCAAGGCAAAATACCTGCCCCGCCTCACCACCGA
>JAYVNZ010000157.1:0-9062 GCA_043758185.1 Gemmatimonadaceae bacterium
GCGGACGAAGCCGCCGACCAGCACCCCGGGGGAGCCGTGGTCATCGTGCACCGGCTGGGGGAACTCGCGCTGCAGGAGCCGAGCGTGGCAATCGTCGTGGGGCACAGCCATCGCGACGAGGCGTACCAGCTCTCGCGCTGGTGCATCGAGGAACTGAAGCGCCGCGTGCCGATCTGGAAGCGTGAACGCTACGCCGACGGGACACGCGAATGGGTGGATCCCACGGGACGCGCCCGCGCGACGGTGACCCCGTGAGCGCACTGCTCGACCAATTCGGCCGGACGATTGAATACCTGCGCATTTCCGTAACGGACCGGTGCAATTTTCGCTGCCGCTACTGCATGCCCATGGAAGGGCTGCCCTGGTTGCCCAAGGCGGACATCCTGAGCTACGAGGAAATTCGTGAGGTCGTGACGCAGTTGGCGCCGATGGGCCTGCGGCGCATCCGGCTCACCGGTGGTGAGCCGACGATCCGGCCGCAGCTCGAGACCCTGGTGCGCTTCATCCGAGACGTGCCGGGTGTGGAGGACATCGCGCTCTCCACGAATGGGGTGAAGCTGCCCGAGCTCGCCGGCCGTCTCGCGACGGCGGGGCTGGATCGCGTGAACATCTCGGCCGACAGCCTGCGCGCGGATCGCATCGTGAGCATTGCGCGTCGTGACCTGGGGTTCGATCCCGTCACGGCGGCGCAGGCTGCGGAGGCTGCGGGGCTTTCGCCCATCAAGCTCAACGTGGTGGTGATGCGTGGTACGAACGATGATGAGGTGGTGGACTTCGCGCGGCTGACGCTCGCACATCCATGGCACGTGCGCTTCATCGAGCTCATGCCCGTTGGAGCACTGGAGCCCATGACCGAGGAAATGGTGGTGCCCAGTGACGAGCTGTTGTCGCGCATCGCCGACGCGTTGGGACCGCTGTCACCAGGCAATGGTCCTGCGCGCGGCAACGGGCCGGCCGCCTACTATTCCCTCGCCGGGGCGGCGGGCAGCATCGGCGTCATCACGCCCATGACGCATACCTACTGCGGTAGCTGCAATCGCGTGCGCCTTACGGCAGACGGTCGGTTGCGCACGTGCCTGTTCGGGGATCACGAGGTGGACCTGCGTACACCGTTGCGCGCGGGCGAGCCACTCGCGCCCTTCGTGCGCCAGGCGCTGGCCGAGAAGCCGGAGGCGCACGCGTTGCTGACGCATCGCGTGGGTGGGCTGCGCGCACTGTCGCAGGTGGGTGGGTAGCGATAGTTTTCGAGACGTCGTCGTGAGCGAAGCGAAGGACCTGCTTTTCGCGCGTGACGTGACGACAACTCACCTTCAGACATTCGCTCTCATGGTTAACAAGATCACCGTGGTCGGAGCCGGCAACGTCGGCGCCACGACCGCGCAGCGTGTTGCGGAAAAGGAACTGGCGCGCACCGTCGTCATGGTGGATGTCGCCGAGGGCATTCCGCAGGGCAAGGGGCTCGACCAGTGGCAGAGCGCGCCCATCGAGGGCTTCGATTCGCGGCTGATCGGCACCAACGGCTACGATGAGACAAAGGACTCCGACATCGTGATCATCACGGCCGGCATTGCGCGCAAGCCGGGCATGTCGCGCGACGACCTCCTCAACACGAATGCCGGCATCGTGAAGTCGGTGTCGGAGCAGATCGCGAAGAGCTCGCCGAACGCCATCCTCATCATCGTGAGCAACCCGCTCGACGTGATGTGCTACGTGGCCAAGCAGGCGTCGGGCTTTCCGCGTGAGCGGGTCATCGGCATGGCGGGTGTGCTCGACACCGGGCGCTACCGCGCGTTTCTGGCGGAGGCGCTCGATGTGTCCGTGCGCGACATCCAGGCCATGGTGCTGGGTGGCCACGGGGACACCATGGTGCCCCTCATCTCGTACACCAGCGTGAGCGGCATTCCCATCACGCAGCTCATGGATCAGGCGACGCTGGATGCGATCGTGACGCGCACGCGCAACGGTGGTGCCGAGATCGTGAAGCACCTCAAGACGGGTTCGGCCTACTATGCACCGTCGTCGGGCGCGGTGCAGATGGCAGAGGCCATCGTCAACGACCAGCGCCGCATCCTGCCGTGCGCGGCATGGCTCGAGGGTGAGTATGGCATGTCCGGGCTGTTCCTGGGCGTCCCGTGCAAGCTGGGCCGGAACGGCCTCGAGAAGATCATCGAGGTGGAGCTCACCGCTGGCGAACGGGCAGCGCTCGAGAAGAGTGCCGAGGCTGTTCGCGAGCCGATGGCGGCGATCAAGTTCTAGCCCGTTCGCACGCGCGCGATGGCGACAGGTCCGGGCGCTCGACGCATGTGGGCCGGAAACTCGCCAGTGCGCCGCGGCGTTTGTCACCGAAGTCGATCATGGCGCGGCGGGATGTCGCGTCCGGGTCGTCCCGCATGCGCGGAGTTCCCGTGTCTTCATTCGATGCCTGATTCCTGCCCGATCATTCATTCGCGAAGGTTGCGATGTGGTTGTTGACGCTGTACCGCTCGACCATTGGCAAGAAGGTCATCATGGCAGTCACCGGCCTGATGCTCGTGGCCTTCGTGATCGGTCACATGGCCGGCAACCTGCAGGTGTTCATCGGGCCGGCCAAGATGAACGGGTACGCCGCATTCCTGAAGGGAACGGGTGAGTTGCTCTGGCTGGTGCGCATCGGGCTGCTCGTGGCGGTGTTGCTGCACATCCTGATGGCGTGGCAGCTCACGCGTATCAAGGCGAGCGCGCGCCCGGTCGATTACACGATGCGCACACCGCAGGCGAGCACGCTCGCCTCGCGCACCATGCGCTGGGGCGGTGTGCTGCTGCTGGTGTTCATCGTGTTCCACATCCTGCACTTCACCACGGGCACGCTGTTCTCCTACGCCAGCCGGTCCGACGCGCAGTACACCGGATTCAGCGCGTCCGATGTGTACGGCAATGTCATCAGCGGCTTTCGGGTGCCGTGGGTGGCGGCCTTCTACATCGTCTCGATGCTGTTCCTCATGCTGCACCTGTTTCACGGCGCGTGGAGCTCGGTGCGCACCCTCGGACTCACCAAGGCGTCTCGGCATCCGCTGCATCGCCGCGTGGCCACGGTCATTGCCCTGGTGGTGTGGCTCGGCTTCAGCGCCATCCCGGTGGCCGTGTTTCTCGGAGTGATACGCTAATGGCGCTCGACCTCAACGCGCGCATGCCCGCCGGTCCGCTGGCGGACAAGTGGGACAAGCACAAGTTCGACATGAAGCTCGTCAATCCGGCGAACAAGCGGAAATACACCGTCATTGTCGTGGGATCCGGGCTCGCCGGAGCCTCGGCGGCCGCGACCTTCAGCGAGCTGGGATACAACGTTCGCTGCTTCTGCTACCAGGATTCACCGCGACGCGCGCACTCGATTGCGGCCCAGGGTGGCATCAACGCGGCCAAGAACTACCAGAACGACGGGGACAGTACCCAGCGTCTGTTCTACGATACCATCAAGGGTGGCGATTTCCGCTCGCGCGAGGGCAACGTCTACCGCCTGGCGCAGATCAGCGTGGACATCATCGACCAGTGCGTTGCGCAGGGCGTGCCCTTTGCGCGGGAGTACGGAGGCTTGCTGGCCAACCGCTCGTTCGGTGGGGCGCAGGTGTCGCGCACGTTCTACGCGCGGGGCCAGACGGGGCAGCAACTGCTCCTGGGAGCCTACCAGGCGCTGGAGAAGGAAATCGCCAAGGGCGGGGTCACAATGTATCCGCGCGCCGAGATGCTGGACCTGATCGTGGTGAATGGCCGGGCGCGCGGCATCGTGGTGCGCGATGAAATCACCGGCACCGTGGAGCCGCATCTGGCCGACGCGGTGGTGCTGGCCACGGGCGGGTACGGCAACGTTTTCTATCTCTCCACGAACGCCAAGGGCTGCAACACCACCGCGATCTGGCGGTCGTACAAGCGCGGCGCGGCGTTCGCCAACCCGTGCTACACGCAGATCCATCCTACGTGCATTCCCGTGCACGGCGAGTATCAGTCGAAGCTCACGCTGATGTCCGAATCGCTGCGGAACGACGGTCGCGTCTGGGTGCCCAAGCGGCGAGAGGACGTGGCCAGGCCGGCAGGCGAGATTGCCGAGGCAGACCGCGACTATTACCTCGAGCGCAAGTATCCGAGCTTCGGCAACCTGTCGCCTCGCGACATTGCCTCGCGGGCGGCCAAGGAAGCGTGCGACGACGGCCGTGGTGTCGGGCCGGGAGGGCGGGGCGTGTACCTCGATTTCGCTGATGCCATCCGGCGCCTCGGCGAGGACAAGATCCGCGAGCGCTACGGCAACCTGTTCGAGATGTACGAGCGCATCACGGCGGAGAATCCGTACCAGGTGCCCATGCGCATCTATCCCGCGGTGCACTACACCATGGGCGGCCTGTGGGTGGACTACAACCTCATGAGCAGCATTCCGGGACTGCACGTGGCCGGCGAGGCAAACTTTTCGGACCACGGCGCCAATCGGCTCGGGGCGAGCGCGCTCATGCAGGGGCTCGCCGATGGGTACTTCGTGCTGCCATACACTATCGGCGACTACCTGGCGTCCGCCAGGCTGGAGCCCGTGTCGGCCGACGCCGCGGAGGTGAAGGCCGCCGTGGCGGATGTGCGGGCGAGAACGGACAAGCTGCTGGCCGTGAAAGGCACGCGTACGGTGGCGTCGTTTCATCGCGAGCTCGGCAAGATCATGTGGGAGTACTGCGGCATGGCGCGCGACGCCGCGGGCCTCACCAAGGCGCTCGAGTTGATTCCCGCGCTCCGTGCCGAATTCTGGCGCGACGTCATGGTGCCCGGGAGCGGAGCGGACTTCAACCAGACGCTGGAGCATGCGGGCCGCGTGGCCGATTTCCTGGAACTGGGGGAGCTGATGTGTCGCGATGCGCTGCACCGCGCGGAGTCCTGCGGAGGGCATTTTCGCACGGAGTACCAGACACCTGACGGCGAGGCGCTCCGCAACGATGCGGACTTTGCGTATGTGGCCGCATGGGAGTATGCGGGGGAAGGGAACACGCCGGTGCTCAACAAGGAGGCGTTGGTGTTCGAGAACATCAAGTTGTCGCAGCGGAGCTACAAGTGACCGGCATCGCGGGGAGCATGACCATCGGGCTGAAGGTCTGGCGGCAGGCGGGTCCCGATGCCACGGGCAGCCTCGTGGAGTATCAGGCCACCGACGTGAGTCCCGAGATGTCCTTTCTCGAGATGCTGGACGTGGTGAACGAGCGACTTATCGAGCAGGGCGATGTCCCAATCGCATTCGATCACGACTGTCGCGAAGGCATCTGTGGCTCGTGCGGCGTGATGATCAACGGCGTGGCGCATGGTCCCATGAAGGGCACGGCCACCTGCCAACTGCACATGCGCAGCTTTTCGGACGGTGATTCCATCGTCGTGGAACCCTGGCGCGCCACGGCTTTTCCCGTCGTGAAGGATCTCGTTGTCGATCGCAGTGCGTTCGACCGCATCATCCAGGCGGGCGGCTACGTGAGCGTTGCCACCGGGGGCGCGCAGGACGGGAACCTGATTCCCGTGCCCAAGACCGATGCGGATTCCGCCATGGACGCGGCCGCGTGCATCGGATGCGGCGCGTGCGTGGCGGCATGTCCCAATGCGTCGGCCTCGCTGTTCACCAGCGCCAAGATGTCACACCTCGGCCTGTTGCCGCAGGGGCAGCCTGAACGCTATCGCCGCGCCCTGAAGATGGTGGCGCAGATGGACCTCGAGAGCTTTGGCGGCTGCACGCTGTTCGGCGAGTGCCAGGAAGCCTGTCCCAAGGACATCAGTATCGACTTCATCTCGCGCATGAACCGTGACTTCATGTACGGCACGGCCACGGCGGTGGAGGAGAAGTCCGGCGGGGGCCACGGGTAAGGGCAACAAGTCTGGGGGGCAAGGAAAGCAGGACTCCTGGTCGCGACGGCGCGGCACCGCTGGCCTCGGCCCTGGAAGCTACAGGCTGACCGGAGTGCGAAGTCTTTCGATCTGGTTCTGCCAGGACTGAGCCGACGCCGGTCGGCGGGACACATCCCGACTCAGCGCGTCCTGGAGAAACTTCGCCAGCTCCTCGGGAACGAACGGTGCATGGGTGCGCACATCGACAATATCGTCGCACAGAATGCGTTTCAGCATTCCCTGAGCGTTTCCTTCCGTCAACGGATGGAATCCCGCCAGCGACTCGTAGAGCACGATACTCAGCGCCCACAGGTCAACCAGGGCCGTCGGGGGAGCACCGTTCACACTCTCCGGCGAGAGATAGGGCAGCGTGCCGACGATCTGCCCCGTGACGGTCAAGGCATGCGTCGACAGGTCGGTATATGCTTCCACCTCGCTGATCCGCTCGCCGAGCGGTGGCGAAACGGCACCAGCCTCCAGCATCCACGCGAGTCCGAAATCGAGCAGCTTTGGCGTCCCATCCGTCTTGAAGCCAATGTTCGCCGGCTTGATGTCACGATGAAGAATGCCGGCCCGATGCAAGCAGACGAGTGCGGCACCCATGCGCTGGCCGAGCGCGAGCGCTTCGTCGACATCCAGCGGAGAGCGTCGAAGGCGCTCAGCCAGCGTCCCGCCGTCGAGGAACTCCACGATAAGGATAGGTGTGCCACGCCACGATTCGGCGGCGTAGATGGCTTCGAGGTTGGGATGTGACACGGCCGCCATTGCGCGCGCCTCCCTGCGCATGCGCGCCGCGCCGAACGGCGCGGCGCGCGGAAGTGTCTTGAGCGCCACCTCGCGTGAGAGGCTCCGGTCGAAACTCTTGTAGACAACGCCCATTCCACCTTTTCCCACTCGCTGCACGGGCTCATACTTTCCGGCAAGGAGGCACGGCACGACGGATGGCTCGAGCAGCGTGTTACAATCGCGACAGAATCGTTCATCGGGGACGTCGAGCACGCCACACAAGGGACACTCTGCAGCCGGTGTGTGCGCCTCGCTCCCGGACTCGCTACCCGCGGTGCCGAGCGGCGGAGCTTCGATTGCTTCACCGACAGCCTTCGCGATGTCACCGAGGAGCGAGCGGTCTTCCTTGGAAAAGGGCAGCTCGCTTCGCTTGCCGCCGAGTACAAGGGCGCCGAGCAGCATGTCCTTGCTGCTTCGGACAGCAATGACCAGGCGGGCGTCTGCCTCAATCAACCACTCCATTTCCGCGTCAGGAATGGTACGAACCCATGAGTCGTCTCTCGTCCAGTCCACATCCAGCAGTTGATCGCGCGATAGAAAGTCGGTCACGATCCTGGCATGGCGCGATAGTGGACGAATGCTCTGCGCTGGAGCCGCCAGGACCGCTGCCGTCGCATCCATTACGAGTAGCGATACCGATTCCAGGTGGAGAGCACTGTCAACAGCCGCCGAAACCTTCGCTGCGATCTCCACGCGAGGTCTCGCTGGCTTGATCTCCCTCATCAGCTTGTTGAGAATCTCGTGCGCATTGTACTGCTCCCGGAAAAAGCGCCGATCGAGTCCGGTCAACAGTCGGCGGCGAAACATCGACGCAAGAAAACCCCCGGCGGTCAACACGATCAGCACCAGGCCAGGGCGTCCCGTCGTGACTTCCACCAGGGTTTGGTGGCGACGAGCATACACGACGTCGCTCACGAGTGCGAACGGTATCAATGAGGCAAAGATCAGGGACGACTTGGCGATCGCATACCGCAGCGCCTTTCGAACAATCAGCCGGACGTCCAATGCATGATGGACGATGATGGCGTAGGCGGTCGTAAGCGGTATCGACAGCAACGCCGGGTACACGAGAGCGCCGGTGACGCTCTGCCCGAGCGGTGTAAGATCGAACGCAAGCGCTCTCGGGCTCATGAATTCGACCAGCGGCACGAGCATCGCGGGCGTGATTCCCAGGTAGACACCCGCGAGAAGGAGTTGCGCCCTTCGCCGCTCTTCCACCGGCGCTCGTCGGGCCTTCCACGCGATGTACGGCAATATCGGGAGCCCAAGCAGGATCAAGGATGGCCAGTAGAAGCTTCCCAGCGTGCTCCGGTCGATCAACGATACGAATGGCCGTAGTCGGCTCTCGGCTGGCAGAAAGAACAGCGCGAGGTTACCGGAGAACATCACTATTCCACAAGCGAGTGCGGCGATCGCGCATGTTCGAGCGACGTCTCGGCCTGCATACGGTCCGATGCGACGGGGAAAGTCGCGCACGAACTCCCAGAAGTAGTACGGCTGAAACGCGGCGACTTGTACGGAAGCGAGAGCGGAAAAGATCACGCTCCCTGCAGCCGCGGCCGAAGGAGCCGACGAGAGGAGAGGGTCCGCGAACGCCGATCCCACCAGCATGAAGAACGCTCCGAGTGAAACGGCGCGCCGATCATTCTGTTCGCGCGTGATGAGCGTCAGCCCTGCCACGGTGAATGCGGTCGTGAGCCCGGCGAACATGAGGCCACGACCGGATCCCGGGTTGCCATGAGTAAGGAGTGCGCCAAGAGCGAACGCGGCCTTGGCGATGCAAACACCGACCACGAGCATGCGCCAGGCGGAGAGACCCGCAAGGCGCGCACGATGGTCCGTCGCAAGTGGCTTGCCTCGCGATGACACCACGCGAGGCGGGAGGTGGTTGCCCGTTCTCAGCCCTGTCGGATGAGTTCCTTGCCGATAAGCCTCGCGAGGTTGGTGCAAGGAGAACCGAATATCGTCAAGGGATTCCGTGACCCTTGAGCTGGGAGCGGACAGCGGGGCTTCTTTGCGTGGATCATGGTGCGAGCTGCCTCATCCAGTGCGAGCGGCGTGATTGAATTGCCTGCCTGTGTGGCGATGGCGCTCGCCGTATCCGCGAGAAACGTGACGCACTCGAGCACGAACGGTCGCCGTACCCGTTCACCGATCCATCCCATCTTGCCGGTGTCGATCAACTTGCCGAGTGCAATTTCGAAAAATACGGCGAGCTTGGCGATCGAATCGGCACGGATGTCAGCGCTGCAGCGCGCCGCAAACGTCCCCATCGACTCTGTCAGAGCGAGTGCGTGTTGCAACGGCGCATCTGCTGGAATGCCACGTGTCTGGCGCTTCTTGCCCTTCTGGGCAAAATTCAGTGCGGCGCGAGCCAGTCCTACTGTTGGCGACGGATT
>JAYVNZ010000158.1:0-7553 GCA_043758185.1 Gemmatimonadaceae bacterium
GCAGGATCTCAACCGTGTTGGCGGTGGGGACGTCCAGCTCGCTGGCCTGCCTTCAGCGAAAGTTGACATCGTGTCGGCGGGGGAGCGCACGCTGAGTCCGACGGCAGCGCCCAAGGCGCCCGCTGTGTCACGTGCGCCGAGTGCGTTCCATGGCGTCCGTGCCCCGGTGCGGAGCGTAAAGCACGAGGCGGCTGCGCCGGCGCAGGAAGCGCCGCGCGCAACGGAGGTGGCGCCAGCTGAAGCACCGAGGGTGGAGCGTGCGCCGGAACCAGTGCCCATGTCGGCAGGCCGGCCGGAAGCGCCCAGGCCGTCCACGCAACGGGAGCCGCGTGGCGGTTGGAAAACACCCGGCCAGATCATTCGGAACGCTCCCTTCCCTATCAATCCGTAGCGTCCGCGCAACGAAGCAAACGATGAACGGCCTTTCTCGCGAAGGGCCGTTTTTCATTGGTGCATCAGCCTGATACGATTGCCTCGGCCTCGATCTCCACGAGCATGTCCGGATCGATGAGGGCACGGACTTCCACCATCGACGTGGTGGGGAGGATGTGTGCGAAGAATTCTCCGTGGACTCCACCTACTGCCTCCCACCGGCTGATGTCCGTGACGTAGATCCTGGTGCGGACCACGTCCTCGAGGGCGGCACCGGCCTTTTCGAGCGCGAGGCGGATATTGGACAGGATCTGCCTGGTCTGCACCGCGGGGTCTCCTATGCCCACGAGCTTGCCTGATGCGTCCGTGGCTGTGGTGCCAGATACGTGTACCACCTGTCCGACCCGGACGGCCCGCGAATAGCCGACAATGGGTTCGTACCGCGTTCCAGAGGACACGTTCTGACGCATGGCAGTCACGAGGGATTGGGGGGCGCGCACGTCTACGCACCCGGCTGGTTAGCCGGTGTGCCGACCGGTGTGACGAATGCGGTCAGGCCGCGGCGGGCACCCCGGCGAACGCGAGGCTCACCGCCCTTCTCGCCTGTCGCTTGAGTGCGCGGTGCACGGCGCGTGCGTGGTGAATGAAGTTGCTGCCTGCCCAGGGATAGCGCGTGAAGAAATCCACGGGAAGCATGTCCGCCTTGAGGCGGTTGCAGGGTGGGCACGCGGCGACCACGTTGCCCGGCGCGTCGGCGCCGCCCTTGGCAAGAGGCTGGACGTGGTCGAGGGTGGCGTGCTCGTAGTCGAGTGGGGAGGCGCAGTACACGCAGCGCCGTCCGCAGTCGCGCAGGGCGGCGAGTTTTACCGCACGCTTCTGCTGGGCCGGGAGGAGTCTCCGGACGCCACGCATGACGCCTCGGGATGCACGGGAAAGTGGAACGCGGTGACCGTGTCGAGCGGGCATTGCACCTCGCTAGAAAAGACGACACCCCGCACCAGGAAGGAGCTTCCTGTCACGGGGTGTCGCATGTTTTGGTCGGCGTCGCACCGGTGGGCCAGCATATGCGCCGCGACGAGCGCAAGCGCATTACCCACTGCATCATCCGATGTCGGGTCGAGGTGCTCATCGGCCTCCGGGTGCGTCAGTTCGGCGGACGTTGCGCCGCCGATGGTATTAGTGGGATGGATACTGCGTTTGCGCAAGAGGGAATGCGCTGGCTCAAGCAAGTCCTTACAGCGTGCTACCCGTTCGCCGTTCGTCTGTTCGACGCTCCGTGCGCTTCCTGGACGCAACCGGATCGCGGAACGCCGCGATGATGCGCGCCGCGTGCACGTCGAGCACCGTGCGGTCGGGCATCTCCGAGCCGGCGAATGGCAGTGGAATGTCGAAGCCGTCTTCGGCACGGCGTGGTATGACGTGCACGTGATAATGGAACACGTCCTGCCCCGCGGCAGCGCCGCTGTTCACCACCACGTTCATGCCGTCGGAATGCGCGACCTGCTTCACGACGGGCGCGAGTTCCATGGCTACCTCGAACAGGTGCATGGCAAGGGCATGCGGGATATCGTCCAGGCCCTGGAAGTGCTCGCGCGGGACGACGAGCACATGGCCCGCATTCACCGGCTGGACGTCCATGAAGGCAACGACGTCGGCATCCTCGTAACACATGGAGACTTCGCCAGCCCCGCGAATGAGGTCACAGAAGGGACAGGTCGGCGCGGATGCTGACGGCATGGATCCTCTCGGGGTGGAAGGTGCAGGCCCTGTAAAATGCACACAGGATGCCAGATGAGCATGCTGGCGGCGCAAGGTTCGCGCAACGACTGTCTGGCACCGTCGCCACCATTATCTTTCTGCCCTGCTGCTCCGCATCCCGGACCCGAGCCCGTCTCACGCATGGCCACCCAGACCCGCGCAGAACGCAAGAGCGTCGCCGGCCTCTCGCGCGACCAGTTGGTCGCCGCATACAGAACCATGCTCCTGTCGCGCCGCATCGACGACAAGGAGATCCAACTCAAGCGGCAGAACAAGATCTTCTTCCAGATCTCCGGGGCCGGCCACGAGGCGATCCTGACCGCTGCGGGCATGGTACTCAAGCCGTCCCATGACTGGTTCTACCTGTACTACCGTGATCGCGCCCTGTGCCTGCAACTCGGCATGACGGCCAACGAGATGCTGTACGAGGCGGTTGGCGCCGCTGTCGATCCCAGTTCCGGGGGCCGGCAGATGCCGAGCCACTGGGGCCACAAGGACCTGAACATCGTCTCGACATCGTCACCGACGGGGACGCAATTCCTCCAGGCCGCCGGCAGTGCCGAGGCGTCGTTGCGCGCCCGGCTCCTGGGAATCACGGAGGGGTTTCACGGCGACGAAGTGGTGCTCGTGACCACGGGCGACGGCACCACCTCTGAAGGCGAGTTCTGGGAGTCCCTCAACTCCGCCTCCAACCTGAAGCTGCCGGTCGTCTACCTGGTGGAAGACAACGGGTATGCCATCTCGGTGCCGGTGGAGGTCAACACGGCGGGGGGCAGCATTTCCAGGCTCGTGTCGGCGTTTCCGGATCTCTACATCCAGCAGGTGGATGGGTGCGACCTGATTGCCAGCCACGCGGCGATGCAGCAGGCGGTGGAGTACGCTCGTGCGAGAAAGGGGCCGGCACTCGTGCACGCGACGGTCATTCGCCCCTATTCGCACTCGCTGTCCGACGACGAGGTGATGTACCGTCCCGCTGACGAGCGGGAGGCGGATGCGGCCCGCGACCCGATCACGCGCTTTCCGCAGTGGCTGGTGGCCGAGGGGCACGCGACCGAGGCGGAACTGGCGGCGATCGCCGTCGAGGTCGACGCGGTGGTCCTGGCCGCCACCGATGACGCATTGGCGCAGCCACAACCGGACGCGAGCACCATCCATGACTTCGTCTATTCTCCCGACGCGGACCCGGCGGGCGAACAGTTCGACACCGAGGACGACCCGCAGTTCTCGGGCAACGAGACGACGATGGTGGACCTGCTGAATGCGTGCATGAAGGACGAGATGCGTCGCAACCCGAAGATGCTGATCTTCGGCCAGGACGTGGCCGACGTGTCGCGCGAGCAGCACCTGGGCAAGGTGAAGGGCAAGGGCGGCGTGTTCAAGGTGACGTGGGGGCTCCAGAAGGAATTCGGAGGGTCGCGCGTGTACAACACGCCGCTCGCGGAAGCCACCATTGTCGGGCGCGCGATCGGCCTTGCGCTGCGCGGATTCAAGCCCGTTGTCGAAGTGCAGTTCTTCGACTACATCTGGCCCGCCTACATGCAGATCCGCGACGAACTCGCGACGATGCGGTGGCGCTCGAACAATGCCTTCGCTGCGCCGGTCGTGGTGCGCGTCACGTATGGCGGATACATCCGCGGTGCCATCTACCATTCGCAGACCGGTGCATCGCTGTTCACGCACTGCCCTGGCCTGCGCGTGATCTGCCCGTCCAACGCCCTCGACGCGAACGGCCTGCTTCGCACGGCCATCCGGTGTGAGGATCCGGTGATCTTCCTGGAGCACAAGCACCTGTATCGCCAGACCTACAACAAGGCGGCGTATCCCGGCCCCAACTTCATGATCCCGTTCGGCAAGGGACGCGTGGTGCGCGAAGGCACGGACGTGACCATCGTGACGTACGGCGCCACGGTGCAGCGCGCGTTCGCCGCGGCGAACCAGATGCACGAGGAGCACGGTATCAGCGCCGAGGTGATCGACCTGCGCTCACTCTCGCCGTGGGACAAGGAGCTCGTGTACGAGAGTGTGAAAAAGACCAATCGCGTGATCGTTGGCTACGAAGACGCGATGTCGTGGGGGTACGGCGCGGAGATCGCGGCGCGCATTGCCGACGACTGCTTCGCCTGGCTCGACGCCCCCGTGAAGCGGGTCGCGAGCACCGACACGTTCGTCGGCTATGCGCCCGAGCTGGAGGATGCGATCCTTCCCCAGGTGCACACCTTCAAGGCGGCGATCGCCGACATCACGGCGTACTAGTGTCGTGGGAGTACACCACGCGGCCGCCGACGAGCGTGAGCAGCACCTTCGCCTCCCGGATGGTTTCGGGCGGCACGCGGGTGAGGTCGCGATCGATCATCACCAGGTCGGCCAGCATCCCCGGCCGCAGCATGCCGATCTCCCGCTCCTGGAATCCGGCACGCGCACTGCCGCTGGTGTACGCGCGCAGCGCCTGTTCCACCGTGATCTTCTGCTCTGGTATCCACCCGCCGGGATGCCTGTCATCCAGCGTTCGACGCGTCACCGCGGCGTAGATGCCCAGGAGTGGCGTTGGTGGCGCCACGAACCAGTCGCTGCCAAAGGCGAGCACGGTCCCGTTGTCGAGGAGTGACCTGAAGGCATACGTTCCCTTCGCCCGTTCGGGACCGATGACACGCTCGGCCCACCTGCCATCATCGATGGCGTGATAGGGCTGCACACTCGCGATGACGCCAAGCGTGGCAAAGCGCGCCATGTCGGCGGGGGCGATGTGCTGTGCGTGCTCGATGCGAAACCGACGGTCGCGACTTCCGTTGGCCCTTGCCACGCGTTCAAAGATGTCGAGTTGTGTGCGGATGGCACGGTCGCCGATGGCGTGCACGATGACCTGCAGTGCCGCCTTGTCGGCGGAGTCGGTCCACGTGAGGAGGTCGTGCGCGGTATTCACCAGCAGTCCGCGATCCGCGGGTGCGTCAGTGAAGGGCTCGAGCATGGCCGCGGTGTGTGATCCCAGCGACCCATCGACGAATCCCTTGAGGCCGCCGATGTGGAGCCACGTGTCGCCGCGTCCGTGCGTCCTCACCTCGTCGCGGAGGCGCGCCCAGGTGGACAGCGGCACGACGGCGGCGATACGGGTGCGCAGCAGGCCGGCGGCGTGGGCCTGGCGGAAGACCGCGAGATCCGCCCACGACCCCATGTGATGCACGCTGGTGACGCCGCGCTCGGCCACGTAGGACATGGCGGCGTCGAGGGCGCGGAGGCTCATGTCCATGCTGGGAGCCGGCACCGCTCGCGACATCAGGTCCTGCGCGTGGTCCTTGAGGATGCCGGTGGGCGCGCCAGTCGCGTCACGCACGATCGTCCCGCCTTCGACGTCACGCGTTCCGTTGTTGATATCCGCCGCCGTGAGTGCGAGGGAATTCGCGAGATTCATGTGCCCGTCCAGGCGATTGATCCAGACGGGATTGTGCGGCGTGACGGAGTCGATCCAGTGGCGGTCGGGCAGCGCGCCGCCCCAGTTCGTGTGGTCCCAGTCCCCGTTGAGAATCCACGTACCGGGCGCAACGGTCTTTGCGAAGGCGGCGATGCGCTGGATGAACTCCTCCCTCGTCGCCGCGTCGCGCAGTTGCACCGAGGCGAGCGCGAACCCGCCATCGAGGAAGTGGACGTGCGCGTCGATGAAGCCGGGGGTGACCATCTTGCCCGCGGCATCGATGGTTCGCACGCCAGATCCCGCTCGCTTCTTCACCTCCGCGCTCGATCCCACCAGTTCGATGCGCTCGCCGCGGACGAGTACGGCGTCCGCCCACGGCCGGCGCACGTCACCAGTCCACACACGCGCGTTCACGATGGCGAGGGCGGTCACGGGTGCGGGTGCAGGTGCAGGTGCAGGTGCGGAAGACGGTAACTGCGACATGGCGCGGTTGGCGGGCAGGGTCAGGAGGGACAGGGCGAGCGCCGCTGCTCGCCGCACACGACCGCGATGGCTATGCGATTCGATCATGGCCGACAGTGTGACAAAAGCGAGGCGAGCGGAAGAGGCCGTGCGGCGTACCCCATTGTAAATTCGATGATGATCGCCACGAACATCTGGTTCTGGATCGGCTTCGTTGGTTTCGTCCTGGCGATGCTGTCGCTGGACCTCGGCATCTTCAATCGGACGCCACACGTGGTTGGTGCGCGTGAGGCGCTCACGTGGACCGCGGTGTGGGTCGGACTCGCGCTGGCGTTTGCCGCGGGTCTCGCCTTGCTGGCTGGCCACCAGGCCGCGCTCACGTTCCTCACTGGCTACGTGATCGAGGAGTCGCTCAGCGTCGACAACATCTTCGTGATCGTCCTGATCTTCCAGTACTTTGCGGTGCCGGCGCAGTTCCAGCATCGCGTGCTGTTCTGGGGCATCCTGGGTGCGTTGATGATGCGCGGCCTGTTCATCGGGCTGGGAGCCGCCCTGCTCGCGCGGTTCGGGTGGATCATCTACCTCTTTGGCGCGCTGCTGGTGGTCACGGGCATCCGGATGGCGGTGAAGCAGGACGAGGAATTCGACGGCGAACAGAATGCCGTTGTACGCCTGGTCCGGCGCGTCCTGCCCGTGACGGCGACGTACCGCGGCAAGCACTTCTTCGTGCGCGAGGCCGGACGACGCAACGCAACGCCGCTGCTGCTGGTGCTGGTGCTGGTCGAGGCGACGGACCTGATCTTTGCCATCGACTCCATTCCCGCCATCTTCGGCATCACGCGCGACCCGTTCCTGGTCTTCACCTCGAACATCTTTGCGGTGCTCGGACTCCGGTCGCTGTTCTTCCTGCTGGCCACGGTGGTGACGAAATTCCACCTGCTCAAGTACGGCCTCGCCGTCATCCTCACGTTCGTGGGAGCGAAGATGCTCGCGGAGCACTGGATTCACATCCCCATCATGGTATCACTGGGGATCGTACTGGGCGTGCTGGCCGCCTCGATCGCGGCGTCGCTCGCGTGGCCCGCCGGCGCGCCGCCCGATGAAAAGACCGGTTCGATGTTCGGCCGGTAGCGGCCTCACTTCCCCGACGGCGGAAGCCGTCGGTGCGCGTCAGCGCCGCTCGACGGCGTCGCGCACGTCCAGGAGGATCTCGAAGTACAGCTGTTCGCGACGATACGCAAAGTCGAGCGAGGCCATCTGGGAATCGTCACCGGTAACCTTGGCGCGCTCGAACGCTTCGCGGTACATGTCGTCGAGGTTGGCAAGGATGCGATCGCGGGAGCGGGACATTCGAACCTGTTGGATGGCGGTTGACGTGAGGCGCGGTGGCTCGCCTCCGGATTTCTCGAGCTGCTCCTCTGAGGGCTCGAGCAGATAACGCTGCGCGGCCTCGAAGAGATTGCGTCGGGATGGGAGATTCTTCATGAGACGAGAGCAGATCTTCGCGCGAGACGACTATCGGTGCGTGTACTGCGGCGAGCGATTCGAGCCGGAA